>NZ_JBTIXF010000055.1:0-43714 GCF_055793945.1 Plantactinospora sp. A48
GGTTATAGCGGTGGGGAAACGCCCGGTCACATTCCGAACCCGGAAGCTAAGCCCACCAGCGCCGATGGTACTGCATCCGGGAGGATGTGGGAGAGTAGGACGCCGCCGGACAGCCACTACAGTTGAGGGCCGACCCCACGCGGGGCCGGCCCTCAACTGTGTTTACGCTCAACCGAGTTTCCCAAGGAAGGACCTCTCCGTGACGTCAGGACCGCAGCGCGAAGATCGCCCGCGCCGCTACGAGGACCGCGCCGACCGTCCAGCCGGCCGCACCGGTTCTTGGCGTCGGGACGACCGCGACGGAGGGTCCCGTGGTGGTGACCGCCGTGAGGGTGGTTACCAGGGCGGCGGCGACCGCCGCGACGGCGGCTCCCGCGGTGGTGACCGCCGCGAAGGCGGTTATCAGGGTCGGGACGGCCGGAGTGGTGACCGTCCTGAAGGCGGCTTCCGTGGTGGTGACCGTCGCGAGGGCGGTTACCAGGGCGGCGGGTACCAGGGTCGGGACAACCGGACCGGGGATCGTCGTGAGGGTGGTTTCCGTGGCGGTGACCGTCGTGAGGGTGGTTACCAGGGCGGCGGCGACCGCCGCGAGGGCGGCTCCCGTGGCGGTGACCGCCGTGAGGGTGGTTACCAGGGTCGGGACAACCGGACCGGGGATCGTCGTGAGGGCGGGTTCCGCGGTGGCGACCGCCGCGAGGGCGGTTTCCGCGGTGGCGAACGTCGTGAGGGTGGTTACCAGGGCGGCGGCGGCTACCAGGGTCGGGACAACCGGACCGGTGACCGTCGTGAGGGTGGTTTCCGTGGCGGTGACCGCCGTGAGGGTGGTTACCAGGGCGGCGGCGACCGTCGTGAGGGCGGTTACCAGGGCGGTGGCGGCTACCAGGGTCGGGACAATCGCACCGGGGATCGCCGTGAGGGCGGCTACCAGGGTCGGGACAACCGCACCGGGGATCGCCGTGAGGGTGGTTTCCGTGGTGGTGACCGTCGTGAGGGTGGTTACCAGGGCGGCGGTGACCGTGATCGCCGCGAGGGCGGTTACCAGGGTCGGGACAATCGCACCGGGGATCGCCGTGAGGGTGGTTTCCGCAGTGGTGACCGCCGTGAAGGCGGTTATCAGGGCCGGGACAACCGCACCGGTGACCGTCGTGAGGGCGGGTTCCGTAGCGGGGACCGTCGTGAGGGTGGCTTCCGTGGTGGTGACCGCCGTGAAGGTGGTTACCAGGGCGGCGGCGACCGTCGTGAGGGTGGTTTCCGTGGCGGTGACCGTCGCGAAGGTGGTTACCAGGGCGGCGGCGACCGTCGTGAGGGTGGTTTCCGTGGTGGTGACCGTCGCGAAGGTGGTTACCAGGGCGGCGGCGACCGTCGTGAGGGTGGTTTCCGTGGCGGTGACCGTCGCGAGGGTGGTTACCAGGGCGGCGGCGGGTACCAGGGTCGGGACAATCGCACCGGGGATCGCCGTGAGGGTGGCTACCAGGGTCGGGACAGTCGCACCGGTGACCGTCGTGAGGGCGGGTTCCGTAGCGGGGAGCGTCGTGAGGGTGGCTTCCGTGGCAGCGACCGCAGCCGCGAGGACCGGCCCGTGCGTACCGAGCGGGAACCCTCCGTGTCAGAGGAGGACCGGGCTCCGGGCGCGCCGGCGCTACCCGACGAGATCAAGGCCAGCGATCTTGACACTGAGGTCCGGGCCGAGCTGCTCTCGCTGGCGAAGCCGGTCGCCGAGACGGTCGCCCGGCATCTGGTCGCGGCCGGCGAGTTGATCGACGATGATCCGGAAGAGGCGCTGGCGCACGCCATGACGGCGCGCCGGCTGGCCTCCCGGATCGCGGCTGTCCGGGAGGCTGTGGGCCTCACCGCCTACCGCGCGGGGGAGTGGCAGACCGCCGTTGCCGAGCTGCGGACGTACCACAGGATGAGCGGGCGGCAGACGCACCTTGCGGTGATCGCGGACTGCGAGCGGGCGCTGGGCCGCCCCGAGCGTGCGGTGGATCTGTTCCGTGGGGCGGACCGGGCGGGTCTGGACCGCGCCGGCGCCATCGAGCTGTTGATCGTGGCGGCCGGAGCGCGTGCCGACCTGGGCCAGGGCGACGCGGCGGTGGCGATGCTCCAGGTCCGTGAGCTGACGGCGGAACCCGCCGAGCCGTGGACGGCGCGGCTTCGTTACGCGTACGCGGACGCGCTGCTCGCGGTCGGCCGGCAGGACGAGGCGCGCGAGTGGTTCTCCCGGGCGGCCGACGTGGACGAGGACTCCGAGACCGACGCGGCTGAGCGGCTGCTCGAACTCGACGGCGTCGTCATCGAGAACGACGACGAGGATGAGGACGACGACGAGCCCGCGACCGACTCTCCCGCCGATGCCGATGCCGATGCCGATGCCGACGCCGACGATGATGATGACGACGACGATGACGACGACGATGACGATGATGACGACGAAGACGAAGACGACGACGATGACGATGACGACGAGGGCACCGGAGACGAGGCCAGCGACGTCGATGACGAGGATATCGAGGCCGACGAGGACGAGGCCGACGTCGAGGATGTCGTCGAGGACGTAGCGGACGAGACCGACGACCCCGAGGACGATGCCGACGACGCCGAGGAAGCTGGCGACGATGCGGCGCCGGACGCCGGTGCCGTCCACGAACCGGACCTCGGTACCGCTCACGCAGGTGGTGCCGGGGAGCCGGGTGACGTCGCCGGCCGGCCGGGTCCGGACGGGCCCGCCGTCTCGTGAGTGACGCGCCGAACCGGCTGGTCGACGGGTACGCCCTGGTGGTGTTCGACCTCGACGGCGTGATCTACCTGATCGACCGGCCGATCCCCGGTGCCGCCGAGGCGGTCGGCCGGCTGCACGACGAGGGCGTGGCGCTGACGTACGTGACGAACAACGCCTCCCGCCGCTCGACCGAGGTCGCGCAGCTGCTGACCGGGATGGGCGTTCCGGCCCGGCCCGATGAGGTGCTGACCTCCGCCGCGGCCGCCGCGGCGCTGCTCGCCGAACGACTACCGGCCGGCGCTCCCGTGCTGGTGGTCGGCGCGGACGCGCTCCGGGCCGAGGTGCGGGCCGCCGGCCTCACCCCGGTCGCCGACGCCGCCGACGAGCCGGTGGCGGTGGTCCAGGGGTATGGAGCCGGGGTTGGCTGGGCGGAGCTGGCCGAGGCGGCCGTGGCGGTTCGCGGTGGGGCGCTGTGGGTCGCCACGAACACCGACCGGACCCTGCCGAGCCCGCGTGGCCCGTTGCCCGGTAACGGGTCCCTGGTGGCCGCCTTGCGGACGGCGCTGGGCCGCGACCCGGACGTGGTCGTCGGCAAGCCGGAACCGGCCCTGTTCGGTACGGCGGCTGCCCGGGCTGGCGGTCCGGTGCTCGCCGTGGGGGACCGGTTGGACACCGACATCGAAGGTGCCGTCCGGGCAGGGTTGGACAGCCTGCTGGTGCTCACCGGGGTGAGTGCGGCGGCGGACCTGCTGGACTGCGCCCCGTCGGCCCGCCCCACGTACGTCGCGCCGGACCTCGGTGGGTTGTTCGACCCGGACCGGGTGGTGCGGCTGGTCGAACCGGACGCGGTGGACCGGACCGGCGACGCGGACCCGGGTACCCCGGCCGAGGCACCGGGTCGTGGCGGCGCCGGGAACGGGCACCCCGAGGAGTCCGGCTGGCGGGTGACCGTCGAGGACGGCACCGCCCGGTTGGCCGGCTCGGGCCGGCCACTGGATGCGCTGCGGGCGTTGTGTGCGGTCTCCTGGTCGGGCCGCCCGGTCCGGGCGGTGGAACCGGAGGGTGAGCCGGCCAGTCGTGCCGTGCGGGAGCTGGGGTTGCCGGAACCGGGTCGCCTCGGTTGACCGTGGGCGTCACGGGGCCTCCGGCGGCCCCGGGGAGCCCGTCGCGACCCGATACAAGCCTCGGTTAACCCGGCGGTAGGGTCACACCCCCGTCGCCGCTACAGCAGTTTGCGCAGCTTCAGCAGGTCGAACGGGTTGGCGCTGATCGAGATCCGGCGCGCCGCCAGCGCCTTCGGGACGTCCAACTCACCGCGTACCAGCGTCACCAGATCATCGCTGTTGATGCTCAGTGCGATCTTGGCCTTCGGGTCGTCGCCGTCGGCGAGGTCGATCAACCGGCCGTCCCTGAGCCGGCCGTGGAAGGCCGTCTGGAGATCGGTGATCCGACAGGCGAGGCTGCGGTCGAGGTCCACGCGGTCCCGTACCCGGTCGGCGTTCGCGTCCAGCCTGGCCGCCAGGTCATGCAACGCCTGCCGGCACTCGTCAACGCTGGCCACGTCTCGCTCCCTCCGCCGGCCGGCCACCCCGCCCAAACCGCCGGACGGACCGCGCCACGATCACTATCCGGCACGGTACCGCACACCGGGCACCATGGGCGCCCGGTAGCGTGACAGCCGGACCAGACGGCATCGGGAGAGGATTCGGGCATGCAGGACGCGTGGCGGGCCTATCTGGAGCTGGCCCTCGGCTTGACCGAGGCGTCCCGGAAGCGGGCCCAGACGGCGGTCCAGCGGGTGGTGGGACAGGGCGGGGCGACAGCGGCCCAGTTGCAGTCGCTGGCCGAGGATCTGCTGTCCACCGGGATGGCCAACCGGGAGGCGTTGACGAAACTCGTCCGCTTCGAGGTGGACCGCGCGCTGGGTGCCGTGGGCCTGGCGACGGCCGAGGAGGTGGCCGAGTTGACCGCCCGGGTCCGGCAGCTGGAGCGGGAGCTACGGGAGGCCCGAGGCGCGGGGATGGCCCCGGCGGCCAGCGCCACGACGCCGCAGACGGCCGCGCCGAGCGCGGTCCGGCAGGCCGTCGCGAAAAAGGCCGTCGCGAAGAAGGCCGTGGCGAAAAAGGCCATCGCCAAGAAGGCCGTGGCGAAGAAGGCGGTCGCCAAGCGGGCCCCCGAGCCGAGCCCCGGGGGTGAACCAGGTCCCGCTGAGCTGCCGGCCCCGGCGGGTCGGGCCGAGTTGCCGGCCGCGGGTCAGGCCGAACAGCCGGCCCCGGGGACGAAGCGGGTGTCGGCGAAGAAACTGCCACCGACCCCGGCCCGTAAGGCGGCGGCCCGCAAGCAGCAGCCGCCGGCGGCGTGACGAACGCCGGAGGGAACCCATGAGCAGCCCAGGAGGCCCCGGCCCGGTCCGGCCGGGACCCCGCCCCGCCCCGCCGCGGCCGGGACCGTCCGGGACCGGTCCGGCGGCCCTGTCCGGCCAGTCACCGACGCCCGGCGTCGGACCGGGTGACGGTGCCGCGCCGGAACCGCGACACCCCGCCGTCGACGCGGCGTTGCGGGGGATCGCGAACGCCGCCGACCTGTCGCCGGCGGATCAGATCGCGCAGTACGAGGCCACCCTGCACACCCTGCAGGAGACCCTGGCCAGCATCGACCAGAGCTGACCCGTACCCCTTTCGGAGAGACCCGCACGATGGCACGTCGCACCCGGCTCGACGCCGAACTTGTCCGCCGTGGCCTGGCCCGGTCCCGCGAGCAGGCGGCGGCGCTGGTCGAGGCTGGCCGCGTACAGGTACGCGGGCAGTTGGCCCGGAAGGTGGCCGCGATGGTGGACCCCGCCGATCCGGTCCGGGTGTTGGGTGACGATCCGGGCACCGAGTACGTGTCCCGGGGCGGCCACAAGCTGGCCGGGGCGCTGGCCGCGTTCGGCCCGGAGGGGCTGGTGGTACGCGGTCGGCGCTGCCTGGACGCGGGAGCGTCGACCGGCGGGTTCACCGACGTGCTGCTGCGGGCGGGCGCCGCTGAGGTGGTGGCGGTGGACGTCGGGTACGGCCAGTTGGCCTGGGCGTTGCGCGGCGACGCGCGGGTCCGGGTCTTCGAGCGGACCAACGTTCGTGGCCTCAGTCCAGAGATCATCGGCGGTCCGGTGCAGCTCACGGTGGCGGACCTGTCGTTCATCTCGCTGCGGCTGGTCCTCCCGGCGCTGGCGACCTGCACCGCGGCGGACGGCGACCTCGCGCTGATGGTGAAGCCGCAGTTCGAGGTCGGGCGGGAGCGGGTCGGCGCTGGCGGGGTGGTGCGGGACCCGGCGTTGCGGGCAGAGGCGGTGCTGGATGTCGCGGCCGCCGCGGTGCGGCTCGGTCTCGGCTTGGCCGGGGTGACCGCCAGCCCGTTGCCGGGCCCCAGCGGAAACGTCGAATTCTTCGTATGGTTGCGCCGCGACGCACCGGAGGCGGACCCCGATCGGGTCCGCGCGGTCGTCGCGGCGGGACCAGCCGGTCCGGGTGTGCCCGCTGGTCCCGGCGCGGACCCCGGTGCCGGCGTGGTCGGCGGTTCCGGTGCGGTCGCCGGTCCCGGCGTGGATACCGAGGATGCTTGATGGGTACGACGACGGAGGAGTCCTAGTGGGTCGGACCGCGCTGCTGGTGACGCACACCGGCCGTCGGCGCAACACCGAGCACGCGCGGGCGGTCGCGGCTGACCTCGTCGAGGCCGGCTTCGAGGTGCGCGTCGTCGCCGAGGAGGCCGATGACCTCGACCTGCCCGGGGTGGTGCCGCTCAGCGGCACCGACGCGGCCGAGGGCGCCGAGATCGTCTTCGCGCTGGGCGGTGACGGCACGTTCCTGCGGGCGGCCGAGTTGGCCCGACCGGCGGGGGCACCGCTGCTGGGCATCAACCTCGGCAAGGTGGGTTTCCTGGCCGAGGCGGAGATCGGGGACCTGGACCGGGCGGTCCGGGACGTCGTCGAGCGGGACTACACGGTGGACGAGCGACTCACCCTGGACGTGCTGGCCGAGTTCGGCGACGGTCCGCCGATCGAGTCGTGGGCGCTCAACGAGGTGAGCGTCGAGAAGGGCGAGCGGGCCCAGATGCTGGAGCTGCTCGTCGACGTGGACGGCCGGCCACTGTCCCGGTACGGCTGCGACGGGGTGGTGTGTGCCACTCCCACCGGCTCCACCGCGTACGCCTTCTCGGCCGGCGGCCCGGTGGTCTGGCCGCAGGTGGAGGCGATGCTGCTGGTGCCGATCAGCGCGCACGCGCTGTTCAGTCGGCCCCTGGTCACCGCGCCGACCTCGACGTTCGTGATCACAGTGGACCCGTTCACCACCCTCGCGGTGCTGTGCTGCGACGGCCGTCGGGTGTACGACCTGCCGCCCGGGGCGCGGGTCACCGTGCAGCGCGGCCGGCTGCCGGTGCGGATCGTCCGGCTGCGGCCGAGGCCGTTCACCGATCGACTGGTGGCGAAGTTCGGCCTGCCGGTTCAGGGCTGGCGCGGCAGCCGCAGCTGACCCGACCGGGCTGCCGGCTCCCCGGCAGGTGTCCGGCGGCCCGGCCGCCGGTCCAGGCTGCCGGTGGTCCCGATCCGGCGGCCGGGCCCACCGGCCCAGGCGGCCGGTGGTCCATTCCGGCGGCCCGATCTCCGGTCCCGGCGGGCTGGTGGTCCTCGGCGGTTCCGGCTCCGGGTGGCTCCGCCGAGCACGATGGTGGTGACCGACCGGTTTGCCGAGTGGTCAAGTGTCGGGGCGCGCTACTACTGTCGGTGGCTGTGTTGGACGAGCTTCGCATCACCGGGCTGGGTGTCATCGAGGACACGACGCTGCCGCTGACCCGCGGCATGAACGTCATCACCGGCGAGACCGGCGCGGGCAAGACCATGGTGGTGACCGGTCTGGGCCTGCTGTTCGGTGGGCGGGCGGATGCCGGCCGGGTCCGCGCCCAGCCGGGGCGGGCGGTCGTCGAGGGCCGGTTGCGGCTGGTGGAGCCGGTTGCCACGACCGTGTACACCCGGGTCAGTGACGCGGGTGGTGAGCCGGACGACGACGGGTCGCTGCTGCTGAGCCGGACGGTCACCGTGGAGGGCCGGTCCCGGGCGCACGTCGGCGGGCGTGCCATGCCGGTGTCGATGCTCGCCGAGATCGGTGAGCAGGTGGTCGCCGTGCACGGCCAGTCCGACCAGTTGCGGCTGCTGCGGCCGGCCGAGCAGCGGGCCGCGTTGGACCGGTTCGCCGGCCCGGAGCACGAGAAGCTGCTCTCGGCAGTCCGGGACGCCTTCACGCAGTGGCGGCGGATCGAGGACGACCTAGCGGACCGGCGGCGCAACGCCCGCGAACGCAACCAGGAGGCGGACCTGCTGCGGCTCGGGTTGGACGAGATCAGCCGGGTGGACCCGCAGCCGGGGGAGGACGACGACCTCAAGCAGGAGGCGCAGCGGCTGGAGCACGCCGAGGGACTGCGTACGGCGGCCCAGCTGGCTCAGCAGTGCGTGGCCGGCACCGGCGAACCGGTGGACGACACCCCGGACGCCACGGCCCTGCTCGGCACGGCCCGGCGCACCCTGGAGGCGCAGTCGGGCGTCGACCAGGCACTCGGTGAGCTGGCCGCCCGGCTGGAGGAGGCGGCCACGCTGGTGGGCGACGTCTCGGCGGAGCTGTCGGCGTACCTCGCGGCCCTGGATGCCGACCCGGCCCGGTTGCAGGTCGTCTACGAGCGGCGTGCGGCGCTGCGTGCGTTGACCCGCAAGTACGCCGACGACGTGACCGGGGTCATCGCCTGGGCGGACCGGGCCCGCACCCGGCTGTCCGAACTGGACACCTCGGACGAGTTGCTGGAGGAGCTGGACCGGGAGCGGCAACGGCTGGCCGGCGAGGTGACCGAGCTGGCCGCCCGGTTGTCGGCGTCGCGCCGGGAGGCGGCGGCCCGGTTCGCCGAGCAGGTGACGGTGGAGCTGACCGGCCTCGCGATGCCGCACGCCCGGGTCGAGGTGATGGTGCTGCCGCGGGCCGCCGGTCGGGGTGAGCCGACGCTGGGTGTCGACGGGGCCGAGGTCGGGATCGGGCCGGACGGTGCCGACGAGGTGGAGCTGCGTCTGCTCGCCCACCCCGGCGCGCCGTCGCTGCCGTTGCAGCGCGGTGCCTCTGGCGGTGAGCTGTCCCGGGTGATGCTCGCCATCGAGGTGGTGTTCGCCGGCTCCGGCGGCCCGCCGACGCTGGTGTTCGACGAGGTGGACGCCGGGGTCGGCGGCCAGGCCGCCGTGGAGATCGGGCGCCGGCTGGCCCGGTTGGCCCGCAGCCACCAGGTGCTGGTGGTCACCCACCTGCCCCAGGTGGCGGCGTTCGCCGACCGGCACCTGGTGGTGGCCAAGGACACCGGGGGTGCGGTCACCACCAGTGGGGTCCGGGTGGTGGAGGACACCGAACGGGCCCGGGAACTGGCCCGGATGCTGGCGGGTTTGCCGGATTCCGACCTGGGTATCGCACACGCCGAGGAGCTGCTGGCCGTGGCGGCTCGGGAACGGCGGCCCTGACCGCCTCGATGTGACCTGTGTCATAAATTGGTCCGGAGTCACCGGTTTCCCGTGTGGTGCCGACCCCATCGGGGCATGTCGGCGTAGGAAACTCGGCTTCGCATGCCAGGATGGTGGCGATGCGTCTACCCACGTTGCGCCGTTCCCGGTCCGCGGAACCGGGAACCGTGGCCGGCACCGCCCGCCTCGACCGCCGGACCAAACGTCTGGTGGGCCGTCTGCGGCCGGGCGACATCGCGGTGATCGACCACGTCGACCTCGACCGGGTGGCCGCCGACTCCCTGGTGGCCGTCGGGGTCGCGGCCGTGCTGAACGCCAAACCGTCAGTCTCCGGCCGGTATCCGAACCTCGGCCCCGAGGTGCTGATCGCCGCCGGCATCCCGCTCGTGGACGACCTGGGTGAGACCGTCTTCCAGCAGGTCCACGAGGGCGACACGGTACGGGTGGACGGCAACACCGTGCTGGTCAACGGCGAGCCGGTCGCGCACGGCATCCGGCAGGACGCCGAGAGCGTGTCCAAGGCCATGGCCGACGCCCGTGAGGGCCTGTCGGTGCAGCTCGAGGCGTTCGCCGCGAACACCATGGACTACCTCAAGCAGGAACGCGACCTGCTGCTCGACGGCGTCGGCGTGCCGGACATCGACACCCACATCCGGGGCCGGCACTGCCTGATCGTGGTACGGGGCTACGACTACAAGGCCGACCTGGACGTGCTGCGGCCGTACATCCGGGAGTTCAAGCCGGTGCTGATCGGCGTGGACGGCGGTGCCGATGCCCTGGTCGAGGCCGGTTACACACCCGACATGATCATCGGCGACATGGACTCGGTCACCGACGACGTGCTGCGCTGCGGCGCCGAGGTGATCGTCCACGCCTATCCGGACGGCCGGGCGCCGGGTCTGGAACGGGTGCATTCGCTGGGGGTGAGCGCGCAGACCTTCCCGGCGGCGGCCACCAGTGAGGACCTCGCCATGCTGCTCGCCGACGGCAAGGGCGCCTCGTTGATCGTCGCGGTGGGCACCCACGCCACGCTTGTCGAGTTCCTCGACAAGGGCCGGGGGGGCATGGCCTCGACGTTCCTCACCCGGTTGAAGGTCGGCGGCAAGCTGGTCGACGCCAAGGGAGTGAGCCGGCTCTACCGGCAGAGCATCTCGGGTTCCTCGCTGCTGCTGCTGGTGCTCTCGGCCGTCGCCGCGATGGCCTCCGCGGTGGCGGTGTCCACGGTCGGCAAGGCCTATCTCGGTCTGGTCTCCGAGTGGTGGGACAATCTGGTCTTCCAACTCGGACAACTCTTCTGAGGCCGACGATCAACGAGGCTGCGGTGTGATTAATTTCCGGTACCACGTGGTGTCCCTGACAGCGGTGTTCCTGGCTCTGGCCATCGGGCTGGTGGTCGGCACAGCGGCGTTGAACGGTGAGGTCGCCGACTCGCTCAGTGACAACGTGGCCGCGTTGCGCAAGGACAACTCCCAGCTGCGGCAGAAGGTCGACAGCCTGCAGGACGAGGTCAACCGCGAGGAGGACTACGCCCGGGACACCGCGCCGATGCTGTTGACCGGCAAGCTGACCGGGCGGCGCGTGCTGCTGGTCACCCTGCCGACCGGCCGTGACCACGTGGACGGGGTGACCGACATGCTCGGGAGGGCCGGCGCCATCCTCACCGGCCGGATCGACCTGCAGGACAAGTTCGTGGACCCGAACAACGGGGTGACGCTGCTGGAACTGGCCAGTCGGGCGGCCCGGCCGAGCATCCCGGCCAGTTCGTTGCCGGGCAACAGCGACGGGGTGGAGACCACCAGCGCCCTGCTGGCCGCGGCCCTGCTGGATCGGGCCGGCGCGCCGGCGGTCAGCGAGGCTGACCGGCGGGCCGCGCTCGCCCCCTACGCCACGGCCGGCTACATCACGGTCAGCGACAAGCTCACCAGTCCGGCCGAGGCGGTGGTGATCGTCAGCGGTCAGCCGTACATCGACCGGGACTCGGCCAAGAAGGACCAGTCCGTGGTCACCATGGCCACCCAGTTCGACCGGGCCGGCGTCGCAGTCGTGGCGGGCAGCGGCACCAGCGCCGGCAACCTCGTCAGCGCGGTCCGGGACGACCCGGCGCTGTCCAAGACCGTGTCGACGGTGGACAACGCCAACACCGTCCAGGGTCAGGTGGTCACCGCGCTCGCGGTGATCGAGCAGCTCACCGTCCGCAAGGCCGGCCAGTACGGGTTGGGCACCGGCGCGACGTCCCCCGTTCCGAACATCCCGGCCCAGTAATGGCGGCGACGTTCGGGAGCCGGCTCCTGGCGGCCGGCGTCGGCGCGGTGGCCGCCCGCCTCGCGCTGCGGGCGATCACCGCCTCGCGGCACGCCGAGGCGCTGCGGCGGACCAATTTCCACGGTCGCGGCGTGACGCTGGCCGCCGGGCCGGCCCTGGCCGCCGGCGGCGCGCTCGCCGGGGCCGTCGGCGCGCCCAGCCCGGCGGCGGCCGGTGCCGCGCTGGTCGCCGGCCTCGGCGCCGGGACGGTCGGGTTGTACGACGACGTGGTGGGCGCCCGGCCCGAGCAGAAGGCCGACAAGGGCTTCGCCGGCCACCTGCGGGCGCTGGCGCAGGGCCGGGTGAGCAGCGGCCTGGTCAAGGTCGCGGGGGTCGGCCTGTCCGGGCTCGCCGCCGCGGCGCTGCTGGCGGCCGATCCGGCGGTACGGGCGCACCCGCGGCGGGCCGGCGCCGCCGGACGCCCCCGGGGGACCGCCGGGCGAGTCGTGGACGTGCTGCTCGGCGCCGGGGTGGTGGCCGGCACGGCCAACCTGGTCAACCTGCTGGACCTGCGCCCGGGGCGGGCGGCCAAGGCGGCCCTGCTGCTCGGCGGGCCACTCGCGGCCGGCCCGGTGGGTGGACTGGTCGCCGGCCCGCTGGGCGCCACCGGCGCGGTGTTGCCGGCCGACCTGGACGAGCGGGTGATGCTCGGCGACAGTGGCGCCAACGCGCTCGGCGCGCTGCTCGGGGTGGCCCTGGCGGCCCGGACGGGTCCGGTGGGCCGGGCCGGCATCCTGGCGGTGCTGGTGTCACTGACCGCCGCCAGCGAGAAGGTCAGCTTCACCCGGGTCATCCAGGCCACCCCGGTGCTGCGGGAGCTGGACGCGCTCGGCCGGCGGCCGACCGAACGGTGAGCGGCGCGCGACTGCCCGTCGGCGACGGTACGCCCCACGGTCCCGGTCCAGGCGGCAGCGTCGACCCGGCCGGTGGGATCCTGCCGCCCGGCGGCAGCGGCAACCCCCCCGGCGGCAGCGGCAACCCCCCTGGTGGCAGCGACGGACCGGCCGGTGACGGGTCCCGGCCCGGGTCGGTCGGTGCCGCGAGCCGGATCGCCGGGGCGGCCACGCTGATCGCGGTGCTCACGGTGGCCAGCCGGCTGGCCGGGTTTGCCCGGACCGTGGTGTTCCAGACCGCGGTCGCCGGACCCGGCGGCTCCGGACACTCCGGCGGCACCGACCTGGGCGCCATGTACGTGGTGTCGAACACCGTCCCCAACATCATCTTCGAGATCGTGGCCGGTGGCGCGCTGGCCAGCCTGGTCGTACCGTTGCTCGCCGGAGCCGTCGAGGCGGGTGACCGGCGGTCCGTCGCCGGGACCACCGGCGCGCTGCTCACCTGGACGCTGAGCCTGCTCGTTCCGCTCGCGGTGCTGGTGGCGCTGTTCGCCCACCCCATCACCACGGCGTTGGCCGGCGGGCGACCGGCCGCGCAGGTGGCCGCCGGGGCGAGCATGCTGCGGTGGTTCGCGCCGCAGCTGCCGCTGTACGGCATCGGGATCGTGCTCACCGGCGTGCTCCAGGCGCACCGCCGGTTCGCCTGGCCGGTGATCGCCCCGCTGCTGTCCAGCCTCACGGTGATCGGGGCGTACACCGCCTTCGCGGTGGCGGTCGGTCCGCGGGCCGACATCACCCGGGCCGGCCACGGCGGTCTGCTGATCCTCGCCGGCGGCACCACCGCCGGCGTGGTGGTGCTGTCGGCGTGCCTGCTCATCCCGTTGCGGTCGCTGCGGCTGCGGCTGCGCCCCGGCTACCGGTTCGGCGGCTCGGCCCGGGCCACGGTGCTGCCGCTCGCGCTGGCCGGTGGCGTCACGGTCGCCGCGCAACAGGTCGCGCTGGCCGTCACGATCAACCGGTTGGCCGCCGGTCCGACCGACGCGCCGGTGCTGTTCAACCTCGCCCAGACCATGTACCTGCTGCCCTGGGCGGTGCTGGCCGTGCCGCTCGCGGTGGCCGCGTACCCGACGCTGGCCGCCGCGTACGCCGGTGGCGACAACCGGGCGTACGCGCAGACCCTGGCGCCCACCACCCGCCGGGTGCTGCTGTTCAGCTGCCTGGGCGCGGCGGCCCTGGCGGCCACCGCGGGCCCGGTGGCCCGGTTCTTCGGCTACTCCGGTGCCCCGGCGGCGCTGGCCATCGCCGGGTTCGCGCCTGGTCTGTTGGGCTACGGGCTGTTCGCCGTGCTGACCCGGGCCCTGTACGCGCGCGGCGGGGCCCGGCCGGCCACCGTGGCCACCACCGCCGGCTGGGGCGTCGCGCTGGTGGCCACCGTGCTGTTCTCGGCGCTCCTGCCCGCCGGTTACCGGGTGTTCGCCGTGGCCTCGGCCAACTCGGTGGGCATGCTGGTGCTGGGTGGGCTGCTGGTGTTCGTCGTCGCCCGCAGCGCCGGTCCGGCCGCGCTGCGCGGGTTGGGCCGTACCGCAGCGGTCGGTGTCGGGGCCGGATCCGTGGCGGCGCTCGGCGGTGCGCTGGCCGCGTACCTCCTGGCTGGAGCACTGGCCGGCACCCCGGCGAAACCGTCCGCCGTCGTTCAGGGCATGCTGACCGGAGTCGTCACGGGGATGATTTTCTGCGCCGTCGCCTATCCGCTGGACCGGCACGACGTCCGGGACCTGATCGGTGGCCTCCGGCGGCGGCTGCCCGGGGCGGGCCGGCGCGCGGGCGCCGCCGGGCCCCGGGACCGGGGGTGAACCGCAAGGCGGGGAGCGGGCCGGCGTCGCTATCCCCGCGAAGCGATCGAGGAGCGAGCCGGTGAGCGGAGGGATGGAACCGATGAGTGGGCCTCGGGGATCGGTCCCGGGCTGGCCGGGCCGGGTGGTCCTGGTGCTCGCCAGCTCGACCGGTGGGGTGGGCCAGCACGTCGGCTCGCTCGTGCGCGGGCTGGCCGCCACGGGCACCGGCGTCACCGTCTGCGGTCCGGCCGCCACCCAGGAACAGTTCGACTTCGCCGGTGCGGGCGCCGACTTCATGGCCGTGGAGATTCCGGCAAATCCCACGCCCGCGGATCTCGCGGCGGTCGCCGCGCTGCGGCGGGTGCTGGCCGGTGGCGCGGACGTGGTCCACGCGCACGGGCTGCGGGCCGGCCTGGTGGCGGCGCTGGCCCGGCCGTCGATGCCGCTCGTGGTCACCTGGCACAACGCTGTTCTCGCCGGCGGCCTGCGGGGCCGGCTCTCCCGGCTGGCCGAGCGGGTGGTGGCCCGTCGGGCCGACGTGGCGCTCGGCGCCTCCGCCGACCTGGTGGACCGGGCGGTGGCGGCCGGGGCCCGGCAGGCCCGGCTCGGCCCGGTGGCCGCGCCCGAACCGGCACCGGCCCGGCGTGGTCGCGCGGCTGTGCGGGCCGAGTTCGCGGTGGTGGCCGACCAGCCGCTGATCGTCTCGGTGGGCCGGTTACACCCGCAGAAGCGGTACGACGTGCTGGTGACCGCGGCCACCCGGTGGCGGGAACTGTCCCCGCCGCCGGTGGTGGTCATCGCCGGCAGCGGGCCCAGCTATCTGCCGCTCGCCGCGCAGATCTCCGCGGCGCGTGCGCCGGTGAGCCTGCTGGGCCACCGGACCGATGTGCCCGACCTGCTCGTCGGGGCCGACCTCGCGGTCGTCACCAGCGACTGGGAGGCCCGACAGCTGTTCGCCCAGGAGGCGCTGCGGGCCGGCGTACCACTGGTGGCGACGGCGGTGGGCGGGGTGCCGGACCTGGTGGGTGACGCGGCGGTGCTGGTGCCGCCCGGCGACGCCGCGGCGGTGGACCGGGCGGTCCGCGAGTTGCTGGCGGACCCCGCGCGCCGGGCCGACCTCGCCCGGCGCGGGCCGGCGCGGGCCGCGACCTGGCCGACCGAGGCGGACGTGGTCTCCGCGACCGCCCGGCTCTACGCCGAACTCGCCCCGGTCACCGGATCCGGCCGCGAGTCCGGTACGGCGGCGGGCCGGCCATGAACGAGCGCAACGGGGTGCCGACATGATCCTGCGGCGACTGGGCCTGGCGCTGCTGGCCGTGCTGGTCGTGGCGCTCGGCACGGGCGCGCTGCCGACCCGTCCGGCGGTCGGCGCGCCACCCGGTGACGTCGACTACGTGATGCTGGTCGGTGTTCCGGGCCTGGTCTGGGAGGACGTCTCCCCGGAGACCACCCCGACGCTGTGGCGGATGGCCGGGCGGGGGTCCATCGGGTCGCTGTCGGTGCGTTCGGGACACGAACCCACCTGCCCGACGGACGGCTGGCTGACCCTCGGTGCCGGCAACTACGCCGGGTGGAGCGGGGAACGCGGCACCACCGGCTGCCCGCGCTCGGGCGTCACGGTGGAGCGGCCCGACGGCATCGGCGCGAACCTGCCCGACCAGCGCGCCACCGTGCTCTACAACCGGGACAACCTGCCCTGGGGGGCCGTTCCGGGCGCGCTGCCGGAATCGGTGCGCTGCACCGTGGCCGTCGGTCCCGGCGCGGCGGTCGCCGCGGCCCGGCCGTTCGGCCGGGTGGACCGGTACGAGCCGGCGCTGCCCACCGACGCGCGGTCGCTGTTCTCCTCGTGTGTGTTGAGCATCGTCGATCTGGGTACGGTGCGGGGCGCGGACCCGCAGACGCGGGCCAGTGCGGCGCGGCGGGCCGACGCGGCCCTGGCCCAGGTGCTGGCGGCCCGACCGGACCGGTCGCTCGTGCTGGTCGCCGGCATCTCGGACACCGACGCGGCGAGCCGGCTGCATGTCGCGGTCGCCGACGGGCCGGGCTGGGAAGGCGGCTGGCTCACCTCGCCGAGCACCGGACGCGACGGGTACCTCCAACTCATCGACCTGGCACCCACCGCGCTGACCGCGCTCGGCCGGCCGCTGCCGGAACGGCTGTTCCGGGGCCAGGCCGCCAGCACCGTGGCCAACCGGCCGGCCGACCTGTCGGCCGCGATCAGCCGACCCGCCGACGCCGACGAGGAAGCCGGCGCGCAGCGCCGGGTGGCCGCGTGGTTCTTCGGGCTGCTGGCCGTCGCCGACTTCCTGCTCGCGGTCGCCGTGGTGCCGCTGCTGCGCCGGGCCCGCCGGGAGGCCGGACCGCTGGCGCCGGTGCCGGCTCCCCGCTGGCTGGTGTCCGCCGTCGAGGTGCTGCTGGTCGCGGCGGCCCTGGCCATCCCGGCGGCGTTGATCGCCGACGCGGTGCCGTGGTGGCGTACCGCGCATCCCGGCCTGGCGTTCGCCGGGGTCACCCTCGCGGCGCTGGCCGCCGGCACCGCCGGAGTCCGGTTCGCGCCGGTGTACGGCCGCAGCCTCGGCCCGCTCGGCATGGTGCTCGGCCTGGCCGCCCTGATCGTCGGGGCGGACGTGCTCACCGGGGCCCGACTGCAGCTCAACGGGGTGACCGGCTACTCGGCCCTGGCCGGCGGCCGGTACGCCGGGCTGGGCACGGTGGGGCTGGGGGTGTTCACCGCCGGGATCCTGCTGTCCGCCGGTTGCCTGGCGCAGCGCATCCGCCGGAGCTGGCGGCCGGCCGTGGTGATCTGCGTGGGCGGCCTCGGGGTGGTGGCGGTGGGCAGCCCGTACCTCGGCGCCGACCCGGTGGGCGCGGTGGCGCTGACCGCCGGGGTGTGCATCGCCGCGGCCGTCAGCACCGGCGGCTGGCTCACCCTCGGCCGGCTGGCCTGGGCGACCATCGCCGGGCTGGTCGTCACCACCGCCTTCGCGCTGATCGACGTCAAGCGGCCGGCGGGGGAGCGGGGCGGGCTGGGTCGCTTCCTGGACGCGCTCGGAGACGGCACCGGCGGGTTGACCGTGCACCGGTCGGCCGAGGCCAGCCTGAAGGCGCTGACCGGCAGCCCGCTCACGGGGTTGGCCCTGGTCGGCGCGGCCGTCGTGTGGTTCGCCCTGCTCCAGCCGTGGGGCGGGCTGAAACGGCTGTTCGGCATCTACCCGGCGGTCCGGGCCGGGATGGTGGGCGTTCCGGTCGCCACCGTGATCGCCGGGGTGCTCGGCGGGTCGGCCTTCAACGTCGCCGGCGCCGCCGCCGCGGTCACCGTGCCGATGGCGGCGCTGGCCGCGTTGCGGGTGCTCGGCCACGCCGCCGACCGGACCCCGGTGCCCGGTGCCGGCCCGGACCCGGATCCGGGCGGCGTCAACGGGGGCCCAGCCAACGCGGGCCCAGCCAACGCCGGCCGACCCGCGGACCGTGCCGAACCCGGCCCGCCGGCGGACGCCGGCCCGCAGCCGGACGCCGGCCCGCCGGCGGACGCCGGCCCGCCGGCGGACGCCGACCCGGCGACCGAGGTCGCTCCGGCCGAGGGCACGGCCCGGCTGGGTGCCGGCTGAATGTTCATCGGCCCGGCGTGGGCAACCGGCCCGGCGTGGGCAACCGGGCCGACCCCCCGAGTACGCCCCGCTCAGAGGTGTTACCGTGGAATCCCGTGGATCGCGTGATCATTTTGCCTGATCGGCGCCGGTCTGCACGACCGCACACCACGACCACGGGAGCAGGCGTTGGCTTCAGCACGGACGATCCGGCACATCTTCGTCACCGGGGGCGTCGCCTCCTCGCTGGGTAAGGGTCTCACCGCCTCCAGCCTGGGCAGTCTGCTGACCGCACGCGGGTTGCGGGTCGTGATGCAGAAGCTCGACCCCTACCTGAACGTCGACCCCGGCACGATGAACCCGTTCCAGCACGGTGAGGTGTTCGTCACAGAGGACGGCGCCGAAACCGACCTGGACGTCGGGCACTACGAACGTTTCCTGGACCGGGACCTGTCCGGCAAGGCCAACGTGACCACCGGGCAGATCTACTCAGACGTCATCGCCAAGGAGCGCCGGGGCGAGTACCTCGGGGACACCGTCCAGGTCATCCCGCACATCACCAACGAGATCAAGTCCCGGATCCTGGCGATGGGCGATCCGGACGAGGACGGCCGGACCCCGGATGTGGTGATCACCGAGGTGGGCGGCACGGTGGGCGACATCGAGTCCCTGCCGTTCCTGGAGGCGATCCGCCAGGTCCGCCACGACCTGGGCCGGGACAACTGCTTCTACCTGCACGTCTCGCTGGTGCCGTACCTCGCCCCGTCGGGTGAGCTGAAGACCAAGCCGACCCAGCACTCGGTGGCACAGCTGCGGAACATCGGCATCCAGCCTGACGCCATCGTCTGCCGCTCGGACCGGGAGATCCCGGAGAAGCTCAAGCACAAGCTCTCGCTGTACTGCGACGTCGACCGGGAGGCCGTGATCGCCGCCCCGGACGCGCCGAGCATCTACGACATCCCCAAGGTGCTGCACGCCGAGGGCCTCGACGCGTACGTGGTGCGCCGGCTCGGCCTGTCGTTCCGGGACGTCGACTGGACCCGCTGGGACGACCTGCTGGACCGGGTACACCGGCCCCGGCACACCGTCCGGGTGGCGCTGGTCGGCAAGTACGTCGACCTGCCCGACGCGTACCTGTCGGTGAGCGAGGCGATCCGGGCGGCCGGCTTCGGCCACCGCGCCCGGGTGGAACTGCGCTGGGTGCCCAGCGACGACTGCGTGAGCCCGACCGGCGCCGCCGCCGCGCTGGCCGGAGTCGACGGCATCGTGATCCCCGGCGGGTTCGGCGTACGCGGCATCGAGGGCAAGGTCGGCGCGGCCCGGTACGCCCGGGAGAACGGCGTACCGATTCTCGGGCTCTGCCTGGGCCTGCAGTGCATGACCATCGAGGTCGGCCGGCACCTGGCCGGCCTGGACGGCGCCGACTCGCTGGAGTTCGACGAGCAGGCCGTACACCCGGTCATCGCCACCATGGCCGACCAGGAGGACATCGTGGCCGGCAAGGGCGACCTGGGCGGCACGATGCGGCTCGGCGCGTACCCGGCCCGGTTGGCCGAGGGCAGCATCGTGGCCGAGGCGTACGGCCGGACCGAGGTCAGCGAGCGGCACCGGCACCGGTACGAGGTGAACAACGCCTACCGGGACGTGCTGACCAAGGCGGGGCTGCGGATCAGCGGCACCTCGCCGGACGGCCGGCTGGTCGAGTTCGTGGAGCTGGAGCGGGACCTGCACCCGTTCTTCGTGGCCACCCAGGCGCACCCGGAACTCAAGAGCCGGCCCACCCGGCCGCATCCGCTGTTCGCCGCGTTCGTCCGGGCGGTGGTGGCGTACTCCGAGGCCGACCGGCTGCCGGTGGAACTGGACCCGGTACCGGCACCCGTCGGTGGCGAGGCCGACGCGCGGGCCGATTCGGCCGGTACGCCGTCGTGACGGCGCACCGGTACGAGGTCCGGTCCACCCGGGAACGGTTCACCGGCGCCATCTTCTCGGTGATGACCGACGAGGTGACGATGCCCGGTGGTGGCGTGGCGGCCCGCGACTACGTGCGGCACGTGGCCGCGGTGGGTGTGGTGGCCCTGGACGACCAGGATCGGGTGGTGCTGATCCGGCAGTACCGGCACCCGATCGGCCGGATGATGTGGGAGCTGCCCGCCGGGCTGGTGGACATCGACGGCGAAGACCTGGCCGAGACCGCGCGGCGGGAGCTGGCGGAGGAGGCGGACCTGCTGGCCGGCCGGCTGGACACGCTGGTCGACCTGCACACCTCGCCCGGCTTCACCGACGAGGTGATCCGGGTCTTCCTGGCCCGCGACCTCACCGACGTGCCGGCGGAGCGGCGGCACGAGCGCCGGGAGGAGGAGGCGGAGCTGACGGTCGTGCGGCGCCCGCTGGACGCGGCGGTGTCGATGGTGCTGGCCGGCGAGATCACCAACGCGGCGTGCGTGGCCGGGGTGCTGGCCGCGGCGCGGGCTCGGGACGCCGGCTGGGCGCCGTTGCGTCCCGGGGCCGCCGCGCCGCCGGACTGAGCGTCCCGGGGCCGCCGCGCCGCCAGCCTGAGCGCCGTCGGAAGCCCGGAACCCCCGGCCGGTACCGGGTACACCGCCGGATGCGCCCTGGCCTCCGGATACTGACTCGTCCGGGTCCTCGCCGCCGGGTACGCCAGCACGGCGCCCGGTTGGCACCCGGACACGGGTACGCCGGCCGGGCGAGCGCCCGACCGGCGTACCCGTGCTGGTTTCAGCTCGGCGGCGGACGGCCCCTGCCGGTTCCGGTCCCGCCGTTTGGAGCGGCTGCCGGGTTCAGTCCCGCAGCGGACGGCCCTGACCATCCACCCCGCCGTTGACCAGGATCAGGATCCCGTCGATGAGACCCCAGATATGACCAGCGCCGCAGGTGACCAGGCTGACGACGAGCTGGAGCACACCGGTCTTGGTGTCCCCCATGTAGAACCGGCCCGCGCCGAAGGCGCCGAGCACGATGCCGAGGACCCCGGCCACGACCTTGCTCTTGTCCGAGACACCCTGCGGGTAGCCAGGCTGGGCGTACCCGGACTGGGCGTACCCCGGCTGCGGCGAGTACCCGGGCTCGGAGTACCCCGGCTGCTGCGAGTACTCGGGCTGTTGCTGGTAGGGAGGTTGCGTCATGAGCGCAGACACTAGGTGATCTCACCCGCTGGACATATGGCGCCGGGCGAGCTGTGCCCCGTCGGTGGAGCGGTAGCCAACCGTACGGTCGGTGAGGATCCGGTCGGAGGGTTAAGCGCGGGCCCTTCCTATACCAAAAGCGATAACAGGGGGCCCTTCCTTTCGCTTGACACATCGTCAGGTGCGACGGTCACACCCTGTCACACTGAAGGCGGCCGGCGCGGACAGCCGGTCCTAGACTGACCGCCTGCGGGTGTGGCGGATGGTGGCGGCAACGGAGCCGGCGCACGCCAGGTGGCCGGAGCGGGTGTCCGGCAGAGAGGTGTCAGCATCGTGAAGGTCGGAGTCCCACGCGAGGTCAAGAACCACGAATACCGTGTGGCGATCACGCCGGCGGGCGTCAACGAGTTCGTCCGCGCCGGTCACCAGGTCTTCGTCGAATCCGGCGCGGGCGCCGGCTCCACCCTCAGCGACGACGAGTTCGCGGCGGCGGGCGCGACCATTCTCGACACCGCCGACCAGGTGTGGGAGACCGCCGAGCTGGTGCTCAAGGTGAAGGAGCCGGTGGCCGAGGAGTACAACCGGATGCGCGAGGGTCAGGTCCTGTTCACCTACCTGCATCTGGCCGCCTCGAAGGAGTGCACCGACGCGCTGGTCGACCGCGGGGTCACCGGCATCGCGTACGAGACGGTGGAGCTGGCGGACCGGTCGCTGCCGCTGCTGGCCCCGATGTCCGAGGTCGCCGGGCGGCTCGCGCCGCAGGTCGGGGCGTACCACCTGCAGCGGCAGGGCGGCGGGCGGGGCGTGCTGATGGGCGGCGTGTCCGGGGTGTACGCGGCGAAGACCGTGGTGATCGGCGCCGGCGTGTCCGGGATGAACGCCGCGGCCATCGCGCTCGGCCTGCAGGCCGAGGTGCTGCTGCTGGACAAGAACGTCGCCCGGCTGCGCCAGGCCGACGCCATCTACCGGGGACACCTGCAGACGGTGGCCTCCAACGCGTACGAGGTCGAGCGGGCCGTGCTGGACGCGGACCTGGTGATCGGCGCGGTCCTGGTGCCCGGCGCCAAGGCCCCGACGCTGATCTCCAACGAGCTGGTGTCCCGGATGAAGCCGGGCAGCGTGCTGGTGGACATCTCGATCGACCAGGGCGGCTGCTTCGAGGACTCCCGGCCCACCACGCACGCCGACCCGGTGTACCCGGTGCACAACTCGCTGTTCTACTGCGTGGCGAACATGCCGGGTGCGGTGCCGCACACCAGCACCTACGCGCTGACCAACGTCACCCTGCCGTACGCGCTGGAGCTGGCCAACCACGGCTGGCGGGAGGCGCTGCGCCGGGACCCGGCGCTGGCGCTGGGCCTGAACACCCACGCCGGGTCGGTCACCTACGGCCCGGTCGCCGAGGCCCACGGGATGACCGCCGTGCCGCTGGCCGAGGTCCTGGGCTGACCCGTGGCGCTCGACGACGCCCCGGACGGCCCGACCGGCCCCGGGGCGTCGCCGGCCCCGCCGCTGCTCCGGGCGGTACGCGGCTACCTCGACCACCTCACCGTGGAACGGGGACTGTCCGCCAACACGCTCTCGTCGTACTGCCGGGATCTGGATCGTTATCTCGCCGGCCTGGCCGCCGCCGGCATCGGTGACCTGGCCGAGGTGACCCCCAGCGACGTCGAGGCGCACGTGGCCCGGCTGCGTTCGGGGGCGGACGGCCGGCCGCCGCTGTCGGCGGCCTCGGCCGCGCGGGCGGCCAGCGCCGTCCGGGGGCTGCACCGGTTCGCCGCCCGGGAAGGGCTGGCCGCCGCCGACCCCAGCCGGGAGGTCCGGCCGCCCGCGCCGCCCCGCCGGCTGCCCAGGGCGCTGGACGTCGACGAGGTGCTGCGGTTGCTGGCCGCCGCCGGTCCGGGGCCCGACCCGGCGGCCGGCACCGAGCCCCCGGTGGTCCGGCCCGGTGGTCCCGCCGGCCCCGCGGCCCGGTCCGGTGGGTCAGGTGATCCCGCCGGCTCCCCGCTCCGGGCCGGTGACCCCGCCGCCGGGCCGCTGGAGCTGCGCGACCGGGCGCTGCTGGAGTTCCTGTACGGCACCGGCGCGCGGATCTCCGAGGCGGTGGGCGCGGCGATCGACGACCTGGACCTGTCGGCCGGTGCCGTGCTGCTGCGCGGCAAGGGCGGCCGCACCCGGCTGGTGCCGGTCGGCGGGTACGCCAGCGCGGCGCTGCGCGCCTATCTGGTCCGGGCCCGGCCGGTGCTGGCGGCGGCCGGCCGGGGCGTACCGGCGGTCTTCCTCAACGCCCGTGGTGGCCCGCTGTCCCGGCAGAGCGCCTGGACCGTGCTGCGCCGGGCCGCCGACCGGGCCGGGTTGCCGGTGGCCGGTCCCCGGGCCGTCTCCCCGCACACCCTGCGACACTCGTACGCCACCCACCTGCTCGACGGCGGCGCCGACGTGCGGGTGGTGCAGGAACTGCTCGGCCACGCCTCGGTCACCACCACCCAGGTCTACACGCTGGTGACGGTCGAACGGCTGCGTGAGGTGTACGCCACGGCGCATCCCCGGGCGCTGGGCTGACCGGCTCCCCGATACCGTGGGTGGACGACACGCCGGTACGGTGTCCCTGCGGCCCCGTGCGGGTGGCGTACAGTCGGGATCTGCGCGGGCTCGCAGGGTGCATGGACAACCAGGGCCGGCCCGTGGCGGCGCCAGGCGGGCAGTCTGGTGGACACCGGCGTCGGATTAGTCGTCGGGAGGGGGCGGGGACATGGCTGGCAACGAGGATCGTGCCGCGGCGTGGACCTCGACGCTCCGGGAACAGCAGTCCGCATTCGACCTGGGCGCCGAGCTGGGGCCAGCGGATCCGGCCGCGTACACCGTGCGCAAGCCGATCCCGGAACCGATGCCGACCGACCGGCACGGCCCGGCGCGGATCATCGCGATGGCCAACCAGAAGGGTGGCGTCGGCAAGACCACCACCACGATCAACCTGGGCGCCGCGCTCGCCGAGTACGGCCGCAAGGTGCTGCTGGTCGACTTCGACCCGCAGGGCGCGCTCTCGGTCGGGCTGGGTGTCAACCCGCACAACCTGGACCTGTCGGTCTACAACCTGCTGATGCAGGACGACGTCACCGCCGAGGACGTGCTGATCAAGACGGACGTGGCGGGACTGCACCTGCTGCCGGCCAACATCGACCTGTCGGCCGCCGAGATTCAGCTGGTGAACGAGGTCGCCCGGGAGATGGCCCTGGCCCGGGTGCTCAAGTCGATCCGCAAGGAGTACGACTACGTCCTCATCGACTGCCAGCCGTCCCTGGGTCTGCTCGCGATCAACGCGCTGACCGTGGCGCACGGCGTGCTCGTCCCGCTGGAGTGCGAGTTCTTCAGCCTGCGCGGCGTGGCGCTGCTGCTGGACACCATCGACAAGGTCCGCGAGCGGCTGAACTTCGACCTCGAACTCGAGGGCATCCTCGCCACCATGTACGACAGCCGCACCACCCACTGCCGGCAGGTGCTCCAGCGGGTGGTCGAGGCGTTCGGTGACAAGGTCTACCAGACGGTGATCACCAAGACCGTCAAGTTCCCCGAGTCGACGGTCGCCGGCGCGCCCATCACCACGCTCGACCCGGCCTCCTCGGGTGCCCGCAACTACCGCCAACTGGCCCGCGAGGTGATCGCCGCCCAGGCCGAGCGGTAGCGCCGGTGCGTCAGGGCGCCGAGCCCGTCGACTACGGTGCTCGGGTGACCACGTCCCCCGACGCCGCCCCCGGGCCGCCCCCGGCCATCGAGCCGGCTGCGGGTGTGCCGGAACCGGATGGTGTGCCGGCGGACGCCGGAGCCGGGGAGAGCGGCGGTCCGGCAGCACAGCCGGAGGCCACCGAGAGTGGTTTCATGGTCCGGCTGGCGAACTTCACCGGCCCGTTCGACCTGCTGCTGCAACTGATCGGCAAGCACAAGCTGGACGTCACCGAGGTGGCCCTGCACCGGGTCACCGACGAGTTCATCGCGTACATCCGGGCGATGGGCGACGACTGGGACCTCGACGAGGCGAGCGAATTCCTGCTGATCGCCGCGACCCTGCTGGACCTCAAGGCGGCCCGGCTGCTGCCCGCGGCCGAGGTCGAGGACGAGGAGGACCTGGCCCTGCTGGAGGCGCGGGACCTGCTGTTCGCCCGGTTGTTGCAGTACAAGGCGTTCAAGGAGGCGGCCGCGTACCTGGCCGGGCTGGAACGCGCCCGGCGCTACCCGAGGGCGGTCAGCCTCGAACCACGGTACGCCGAGGCGCTGCCCGAACTGGTCCTCGGGATCGGCCCCGAGCGGCTGCTGAAGCTCGCCGTACGGGCGATGACGCCGAAGCCGGTGCCCACGGTCTCCATCGACCACATCCACCAGGTGCGGGTCAGTGTCCGGGAACACGCGGCGCTGCTGCGCGACCGGCTGCGCTCGTTGCGCAGCGCGGACTTCCGGGTGCTGTGCGCCGACTGCGAGTCGACCCTGGAGGTGGTGGCCCGGTTCCTGGCGCTGCTGGAGCTGTACCGGGAGGGACTTGTCGAATTCGCCCAGGAACAGGCGCTCGGTGACCTCACCGTACGGTGGACCGGCCCCGCCGACGGCGGGGTGGAGCTGAACATCGACGAGTACGCCGGAACGCCACCGCCGGTCGAACGGGCCGCCACCGACCGACCGGCCGGCGACGCGGCCGATGCGGTGCCCACGGCGGACGCGGCGCCCACGGCGGACGCGGTGCCTATGGCGGACGCGGTGCCTATGGCGGACGCGGTGCCTATGGCGGACGCGGTGCCTATGGCGGACGCGGTGCCTATGGCGGACGCGGTGCCTATGGCGGACGCGGTGCCCATGGCGGACGCGGTGCCTGCGGCGGGTGTGGTGGACGCGTCTGGCGAGGGTGCCGGGTCGGCGCTCCCGGCCGATGCGGTGCTGCCGGCTGGCGGAGAGGAGACGGGATGAGCGGGGAGGACCGGCGGGAATCGCTGGCCGAGCAGGCGGCGGCCTGGGTGCCACCGTGGGCTCGTCCGACGCCGGCGCCGGCGGAGGAACCCACCCCGGCGCCCGACGGGCCGGAGACGGCGTCCGAGCCGTCCGTTGGGCCGGCCGCTGAGCCCGACGTCACCGGGCCTGAACCAGCCACTCCGGCTGAACCAGCCGCCGGGTCCGAGCCGGTCGTGGCGACGGAGCGCGAGGACGGCGTACCCACGGTGGAGCCGGCGCCCGGGACGGCGCCGGACGGGCCGGCGATGGCCGACGCGGCGGATGGGCCGGCTCGGGCCGCATCAGCGGCAGGCGGGCCGGCGGCGGAGCCCGCGGCGGACCGGGCTGCCACGGCGGCGGACGGGCCCGGGATGGATGACACGGAGCTGCGCGCCGCGCTGGAGGCCATCCTGCTGGTGGTCGACGAGCCGGTCGCGGAGATCGTCCTGGCCCAGGTGCTGGAGCAACCCACGGACCGGGTGGCCGCCGCGCTGCGGGCCATCTCCGCCGACTACACGGCGGCCGGGCACGGGTTCGACCTGCGGCGCGCCGCCGGCGGCTGGCGGCTCTACACCCGGCCGGAGTACGCCGCGTACGTCGAGCGGTTCGTCCTCGACGGCCAGTCCGTGCGGCTCACCCAGGCCGCGTTGGAGACCCTGGCGGTGGTGGCCTACCGGCAGCCGGTGACCCGATCCCGCATCTCCGCCATCCGCGGTGTGAACGTCGACGGAACGGTCCGTACTCTTGTCACCCGCGGCCTCGTGGAGGAGTGCGGCGTGGAACCGGACAGCGGGGCATTCCTCTACCGGACCACCACGATGTTCCTGGAGAAGCTGGGGCTCGACTCGGTGGACCAGCTACCTCCGCTGGCGCCGTTCCTACCCGACGACGTGGAAGAGATCGACGATGCCCCCCGATGACAGCCCAACCACCGAGCGCCTGCAGAAGGTGCTCGCCGCCGCCGGCGTCGGTTCCCGCCGCGCCTGCGAGGACCTGATCTACCGGCGCCGGGTCACCGTCGACGGCCAGGTGGCCCAGCTCGGCGACAAGGTGAACCCCGCCACCGCGGAGATCATGGTCGACGGCCAGCGGGTGGTCACCGACACCCGGATGGCGTACCTCGCGCTGAACAAGCCGCGCGGGGTGGTCTCCACGATGGCCGACGAGAAGGGGCGGACCGCGCTCGCGGACTTCCTCGGCCGGGTCGACGACCGGGTCTACCACGTCGGGCGGCTCGACGCGGACAGCGAGGGACTGCTGCTGCTCACCAACGACGGCACCCTCGCGCACCGGCTGATGCACCCCTCGTACGGGGTGCCGAAGACGTACCTGTGCGAGGTGGCCGGTCCGCTGGCCCGCTCGGCCGGGCGGCGGCTGCTGGCCGGGGTGGAGCTGTCCGACGGCCCCGCCAGGGTCGACTCGTTCCGGCTGGTGGACGCGGTCAGCCGGACCGCGCTGGTGGAGATCACCCTGCACGAGGGCCGCAAGCACATCGTGCGGCGGCTGATGGAGGAGGTCGGCCACCCGGTGAACCGGCTGGTGCGTACCGCCATCGGGCCGATCCGGCTCGGCGACCTGCGGCCCGGCCGGACCCGACGGCTGACCAACGCGGAGATCGCGGCGCTGTTCAAGGCCGTCGGCGACTGACCCGGGCGGCCGGTTACGGAGCGTTCCGGGCGACCGGGCATGATTGACCGTGGGCTCCGGTGGCCCGGCGGGCGGGTGCCGGCCGGCGCCGCGTGGTCGGGGTCCGGCGGCAGGCTAACCTTTCGGGCGGCGGCTGAGCGTGCTGTCCCGGTGTGCTGAAGGAGGAACGGTGGCGGAGAACGTGCGGACCGGTCGGCTGGTGGTGGCGGTCGACGGCCCGTCCGGTTCGGGTAAGTCCACCGTTTCCCGGCGGTTGGCCAGCTCGCTGGGCGCCCAGTACCTGGACACCGGGGCCATGTACCGGGCGGTGACCTGGGCCGTGCTGCGCTCCGGGACCGACCCGCTGGACGCCGACGCGGTGGCCAAGGCCGCCGCCGAGGTCGAGCTGAGCGTCGGGGTGGACCCGGCTCGGCCGCACTTCGCCGCCGACGGCGTACCCGTCGATCGGGAGATCCGTGGTCCGGAGGTCACCTCGGCCGTGTCGGCCGTGTCGGCCGTACCGGCGGTTCGGCAGCTGATGGTGAACCGGCAGCGGGCGCTGATCGCGGCGGCCGAGCGGATCGTGGTGGAGGGCCGGGACATCGGCGCGGTGGTGGCCCCCGACGCGGACCTGAAGGTCTACCTGACCGCCTCCGCCGACGCCCGCGCCCAGCGGCGCAGCGCCGAGTCCGCCGCCGACGTGACCGCGACAGCCGCCGACCTGGCCCGCCGGGACCGGCTGGACTCGACCCGGAAGACATCCCCGCTCCAGCAGGCGCCCGACGCGGTGGTCCTGGACACCACGGAACTGGGCATCGACGAGGTCGTGGCCCGGCTGCGCGAGTTGCTCGACGGCACGGTGTCCCGATGACCGGCACGGATGGTTGGGTCGAGCTGGGCGAACCGGAGATCGACACCGAGGCGACCGGCCCGGTACCGGTGGTGGCCGTCGTCGGCCGGCCCAACGTGGGCAAGTCCACCCTGGTGAACCGGATCATCGGCCGCCGGCAGGCGGTCGTCGAGGACACCCCCGGCGTGACCCGGGACCGGGTGCCGTACGACGCGCAGTGGTCCGGCCGGCAGTTCACGGTGGTCGACACCGGCGGTTGGGAGCCGGACGCCAAGGACCGGGCGGCCGCCATCGCGGCCCAGGCGGAGATCGCGGTCGCCACGGCCGACGTGGTGGTCTTCGTGGTGGACGCCACCGTGGGCCCCACCGACGTGGACGAGGCAGCCGTGCGGATGCTGCGGCGCAGCGCCAAGCCGGTGCTGCTGGTCGCCAACAAGGTCGACAACGCGGCCCTGGAGATCGAGGCCACCTCGCTGTGGTCGCTCGGCCTCGGCGAGCCGTTCGCGGTCTCCGCGCTGCACGGCCGCAGTTCGGGTGACCTGCTGGACCGGATCCTGGAGGCGCTGCCCGATCCGCCGCCGGTGAGCGAGGCGGGGCCGCGTGGCCCGCGCCGGGTCGCCCTGGTGGGCCGGCCCAACGTCGGCAAGTCGAGCCTGCTCAACCGGCTGGCCCGGGAGGAACGGGCGGTGGTCGACTCGGTGGCCGGCACCACCGTCGACCCGGTGGACAGCCTGGTGCAGATCGGCGGCGAGACCTGGCAGCTCGTCGACACCGCCGGGTTGCGCAAGCGGGTCGGCAAGGCCAGCGGTACGGAGTACTACGCGAGCCTGCGCACCGCCGGCGCCATCGAGGCCGCCGAGGTGGCCGTGGTGCTGCTGGACGCCGCCGAACCGATCAGCGAGCAGGACCAGCGGATCCTGACCATGGTGACCGAGGCCGGCCGGGCCATGGTCGTCGCGTTCAACAAGTGGGACCTGGTGGACGCCGACCGGCGCTACTACCTGGACAAGGAGATCGACCGGGAACTGCGCCGGGTGCCGTGGGCCATCCGGCTCAACCTGTCGGCCAAGACCGGACGCGCGGTGGACAAGCTGGCCCCCGCGTTGCGGACCGCGTTGCGCAGCTGGGAGCAGCGGATCCCGACCGGTCAGCTCAACCAGTGGCTGACCGCGCTGGTCCAGGCCACCCCGCACCCGGTACGCGGCGGACGGGCACCCCGGGTGCTGTTCGCCACCCAGGCGGGCGTGGCGCCGCCCCGGTTCGTGCTGTTCACCACGGGCCCGCTGGACGCCGGTTACCAACGCTTCGTCGAGCGGAAGCTGCGCGAGGAGTTCGGTTTCGAGGGCAGCCCGGTGGAGGTGTCGGTCCGACCCCGCAAGAAGACCGGACCGGGCGGTCGGGGCAAGGCGCACGGCTGAGTTCTCCGGTCTCGGACGGGGCTTCCAGGGCCGCCTTCGGCTGCTGAGTTTTCCGGCTTCGGATGGGCTCCCGGGGCCCGCCGTGCTGACTTGCCTGCCGACAGGTGCGACCAGCTTCCCGTGCTCGGCTGTCAATCCGACTCCGGACTCGCGGAGGGTAGCCCGCGCCGGAGCGATCACCTCTTCGACGGCGATGCCGCACGATCATAAAAAATGACCGTGCGGCATCGCCGCTTCATAGGTCGCAACCGCTCAGACCTCGATCCCATCCTCCTAGGACGCCATACGTGGTGTGTTGCTGCACACGGTGCCGAACCGAGCCGGGGGGCGCATGCGACGGCTGGGGCGGCTGCGCTACGCTGTACCGGCTGCCACGCGGGCGACCGCGAGACAGCATCGGGACGTGGCGCAGCTTGGTAGCGCACTTGACTGGGGGTCAAGGGGTCGCAGGTTCAAATCCTGTCGTCCCGACGGGACAAAAGGCCAGCTCAGCTGGCCTTTTTGTTTGTAATCTTGAATGTTCTGATCGTTTCGTGACACTTGATTTTGCCCGTACGTGTGTACGGTTTTCATCGTGTCGCTGGTCCGGCGCCTGTCGATCTTCCGGCGGGCAACCCCGGCGGGGCTCGTTGCAGCCGACCGCAGTGCTGGCCGTGATTGACGCGTGGGCCCTTGAGCAGGTTCGATGCCGCGTTCGGGTCTGGATCGTGTGAGCTGAGCGGCCTCTTGACTCGATCGTGGGCATTGTCTCGCTCGTCAGTCCCTCATGGATGGTCACGACACATCTACGGCACGTACCCCCGTACGGTGATCTTGACTAGGATCCTCCGGCCCTGGGCCGGCGGCCAGGAACGTCTGCCAGAGATGGGCCGCGGTGTGCCGTGTCGTTCGCTGGACCGGCTTCGTTGCGATAAATGAATGCCTTTCCGCGGCTGGATTTGAGGTGGTCTTCGTGGCTGACGCGGATGTGATCGTGCAGGATCAGTCGACGGGGTTGTTCGGGTTCCGGGTGGAGTTGGGCCGTGACCGCAACGGCGTACGGATGCAGGCGCGGCGTGGTGGTTTCGTCACGGAGCAGGCCGCGTTGGGGGAGTACCGGCGGTTGTGCCGTCGGCGGGACGCGCGGGTGCCCCGACCGCGGCTCGGAGATTCGGTGCAGACGGTCTGCCAGGACTGGCTGCGAACCCGGGAGCATGAAATCCAGCCCAACACGCTGTACGGATACGGGTAGTTGCTCGGTCTGATCTATCCGTTTGTGGGTGCGGTCCGGGTTTCCCGGCTGAGTGCGCGGATGGTCGAGCGGGCGTACCAGCAGTTGGAAGCGGCTGGCTATTCCCGTACGACGTTGCGGACGTTGAACCTGGTGTTGGCCAAGGCGTTGGGTGAGCAGACGGGTCGGACACTGGGTGCGCGCAGGCCCCGGGGGAGCGACGAGGTGCCTGCGGTGTGGACGGTTGCCGAGGCCCGCTGTTTCGGGGAGTACGTGCGGGGTGATCGGTTGTATCCGTTGTGGCGGCTGTTGCTGATGACCGGGCTGCGTCGTGGTGAGCTGTGCGGGCTGATGTGGATTGATCTGGAACTCGACGCCGCCACTATCAGGGTTCGCCGGCAGCGGGTCGTCGAGGAGCCGAGCAGCCATATTCGGGAGAAACCACCGAAGTCCCACAACGGCACGAGGACGTTGGTCCTGGACCGGGTGACCCTCGCGGTGCTGACCGAAGCGAGGCGGAGTGCGGGAAGCGGGTCGCCGTACATGTTCGTAGGGCGGACCGGCCGGCCGTTGCGGCCGGACAACGTGACGAGCCGGTTCAACCAGCTGGCGGTGGCGGCCGGGGTCCGTCCGCTCGGGCCGCATCATATCCGCCACCTGCTCGCGTCCAGCCTGCTTGACGCCGGCTACGGCATCCACGAGGTGGCCGAGCGTCTCGGCCACGATCCGGGCACCCTGATGCGCTACTACAGCCGGGTCAACGCCACCCGCCGCCAGCAAGCCACCGACCACGTCGCCGGCCTGCTTGTCCCGCCGGTCGGGGTGGCGGCTGGTGAGCTGTAGGGACCCGACAGGTGGCCGGGGAGTGAGTCGGCGGCGGGCGGGAGCGCCGGGTGGTCCGACCGGTGCTGTGGTACGTCAGCCGGCGGCGATGGCGTTGTGTACGGCGACCCGGTGGGTGTCGGGGTTGGACCAGGACCAGTTGGGGTGGGCCCGGTTGGTGAGCAGGACGGTGACCATCCGCCTGGTGGGGACGACCAGTAGCGACGTGCCGGTGAAGCCGGTGTGACCGAAGCTGGTGGGTGTGGCCAGTTTGCCCATGAACCAGGGCTGGTTGAGTTCGACGCCGAGGCCGTGGTCGGCGGTGCGTCGGGGTCGGTCGGGATCGACCGCGGGTTTGCCCCGGTTGACGTTGGTGAGCATCCGCTGAACGGTGGCGGGGGACAGGATGCGTTTGCCGTTGTAGGTGCCGCCGTTCAGCAGCAGTTGGCCGATGGCGGCGACGTCCTGGGCGGTGGCGAAGATGCCGGCGTGTCCGGCCACGCCGCCGAGGTGGTTGGCGACGTCGTCGTGCACGGTGCCGCGGAGCAGGCCGCGGGAGGAGCGGGCGTCGGTGGCGACCAGGCGCTGTTTGTCGGTGACCCAGGTCAGCGGCAGGTACCCGGTGTTCTTCAGGCCCAGGGGGGTGGTGAGGTTGTCCCGCAGGGCCCGGTCGAGGGGCTTGCCGGTCATCTTCTCCACCAGCCGGCCGAGGACCATGAGTCCGACGCTGGAGTAGCGGAAGGTGGTGCCGGGGACGCCGCCCTTGACCAGCGGGGTGGACATGACGGCCCGCCACCGGTCGGTGTTGCTGGTCAGGCCGGTGACCGTGGCGCCGACCGGGAGGGCGCTGGTGTGGGCCAGCAGCATCGGGATGGTGATCCGGTCCTTGCCCGCGCCGGTGAAGTCGGGCAGGTAGTGCTGCACGGGGGTGGTGAGGTCGAGTTTGCCCTGGTCGACCAGTTGCAGGGTGAGGATCGCAGTGTAGACCTTGGTCAGCGACGCGAGATCGAAGATCGAGTCGGTGCGCATGGTGACCCGGCGGGCGGGGGGCAGTTCGACGGGGCCGGCGGTGTACCGCAGGGCGTCGCCGGCCCGGGCCGTGAGCGTCGGCTTTCCGTCCTGCATGACCAGGGCCACGGCGCCGGCGTATCCGGGGTGTCGGGGGTTGTCCGGGGTGGGTTTGAGGTACCGGGTCAGCACCTGTGGTACCCGGACCGCGTACCCCGGCCGCCCGGCCGTCGCGGCTGACCCGGCGGTCGCCGTCGCGGACCGGGTGGGTGCGGCCGTGGCGGTGCCGGCGGCCGCTGTGTCGAGGGGTTCGTCTGTGGCCGCCGGCTGGGCCCAGGTTGGGTCGGCCGCCGGGGGCGCTGACCGGCCGCATCCGGCCAGCGTGGTGACGGTGGCGGCCAGGCCGGTGCGCAGGACGGTACGCCGGGAGAGGGTCACGGCCACGATGATGGCACACCCCCGCACTGATCGCGGCCGCTACCGGGATGAGCCCGACATAAACCTCCATGCCGGATATTAAACAATTGTCGGTATCAAGCTGAGCGGATGATTTTTCTGATCCGCCATTGTCGATGACTTCGTCCACATCGTACGTTGCCTGCGATCATGTGGCCCGATACGGGGAGAGCCGCAATGCCGTACGCCCGCGCGCACTTTTTCGCCGCCTGGAACGCCGGTAATCGTCTGATCTGGGTGCAACGGGTGTGCCTGGTGCTCGCTCTGCTGCTGGTCGCCACCATGAGCGACCTGCCGGAGCGGACTCGCCCGGCCGCGGCGGCGACGCCCACCACCCAGGCTCCCGCTCCGAAGCCACGCTGCCCCGACAACCGGGACGATGTCGTGTCGGCGGCGATCGCCGCGAAGCTGTGCGGGGCCCGGGTCGAGGCCCTCGGGCGGCGGACCGAGACCACGCAGGTGTTCGCGAACCCGGACGGCACCCTCACCGAGGAGCGTGCCCTGTCGCCGGTGCGGGTGCACAACGGTGACCGGTGGGACGATGTGGACCTGACGCTTGTACGCGGGGCGGACGGTTCGGTGCAGCCCCGGGTGCATCCGCGGGCGTTGAAGCTCAGCGGTGCCCGGACGGGCGCTGGCGAGCATGAGGTCGTCTCGCTCGGCACGGGCGCCGACCGTACGAGCGTCTCGTGGTCGGGGCCGCTGCCTGAGCCGGTCCTGGACGGTCCGACCGCGACCTACCCGGACGTGCTGCCTGGGGTGGACCTGCAGGTCAAGGCGCAGACCACAGGCTATGAGCAGTTCTTCGTCGCCAAGGACGCGGCGGCGTTGCGCCGGATCGCGAAGCTGACGCTGCCGATGCGTACCGGCAAGCTCACCGCGGCGGCCGACGGGATGGGTGGGCTGGTCTTCCGCAACGCCAAGGGTGACCCGGTGGGCCGGGCCCAGGCGCCGGAGATGTGGGACGCGAAGGTCGCACCGCTGGCGCAGGAACACGTCAACCGCGCCCGGGTGGGGCTGCGCGCCTCGCGGAAGGGTGCCGGTGCGGCGACGGTGGAGCTGACCGCGGATCCCGCGTTCGTCGCGCGCACCGATCTGACGTTCCCGGTGACCATCGACCCGCCGACGTCGCTGCCGGCCGCGTTCGACGCGTTTGTGCAGAACAGCTACTCCAGTGACCAGTCCGGCGCGGACGAGTTGAAGTTGGGGCACGTCGATGACGGCGGCTCGTACACGGCCCGGTCGTACCTGCGGTTCGCTAGCAGCGGGCTGGCGGGTAGCCGGATCATGTCGGCGAAGCTGCGGCTGTGGGAGACCCACTCCTGGTCGTGCACGGCGGCCTCGTGGGAGGCCTGGCGCACCGACCGCGCCGACACCTCGACCCGGTGGACGGCGCAGCCGACGGCGCGGGAGAAGGTCGGCACCTCGACCGAGACCAAGGGCTACAGCTCCTCGTGTGCCGACGGGTACGTCTACATCGAGATCGGTAAGGCGCTGCAGACGGCCGCCGACAGCAGCTGGTCCGACGTGACCGTGATGCTGCGCGGCACCAGCGAGACCGACTCGCACAGTTGGAAGAAGTTCGACTCGTCCGAGGCGGCGCATCCGCCGTTGGTCTCGCTGACCTACAACGCCGCCCCGGGCACGCCCACCGCGCTGACCGTGGCGCCGTGCTACTCGTCCTGCGGCGCCGGCGCGCAGACCTCCGGCCTGCGGCCGACGCTGTCGGCCAAACTCGCCGACAGCAACGCCGGGCAGGCGCTGCGGGCGGAGTTCGAGATCCGCAACAAGGCCACCGGTGCCACCGTGGCCACCTCCGGGGCGCTCAGCGGCAACTGGACCAACGGGTCGACCGCGAACTGGCAGGTGAGCACCGACCTGGCCAACGGGACCAGCTACCAGTGGCGGGTACGGGCCAAGGACCCGTACGCGGACGGCGGCTGGACGGGTTGGACCGACCTGAGCGTCGACACCGACAAGCCGCTGGTGCCGTTCGTGTCGGCGACCATCTATCTGAACGATGGCCAGCCGCACGGCGGGGCGGGCCAGTCCGACACGTTCACCTTCACCCCGGCCAGCGGCAGCAGCGACCTGGCGGCGTTCGTCTACCGCCTGGACACCGACGCCTCGGCGACCACCCTGGCCGCCACCGGGACCAGGACTGTCACGCTCAGCCCTCGCGACGGCCAGCGGACGCTGACCGTGCAGGCCAAGGACCGGGCCGGCAATCTGTCGGCGGCGAATGTCTACACGTTCTCCGCCGGCAACGCGGCGCTGGCCCAGCCGCTGCCCGGTGCCAACGTGGTCAAGCGGACCAAGCTGCAGATCACCACCCCGGTCGCCGGCTACACCCGGGCGTACTACGAATACCGGCGCGGACCCGGCGGGGCGACCCTGCCGATCCCGTCGGCGAACCTGACCTCGGCGGCCGGCGCGCCGATCACCGCCACCGCCGCCTCGCCGGTGGCCTTCAGCGCGCTGGGCGGCTGGGCGGTGTGGAACGCCACCGACACCCTGGGCGCGGTCGGCGGCGTCGTGGAGGTGCGGGCGCGGATCTACACGGCCAGCTCCACCAGCCCGGTGTACGACACCCCGTGGGTGCGGGTGACGGTCGACTCGAGCGGGGACGGCGGCGCCACCGACGAGGTCGGCCCGGGTGATGTCAACCTGCTCACCGGTGACCTGGGCCTGGACTCCACCGACGCCGACGAACTCGGCCTGTCGGTCACCCGCAACACCTCCTCCCGGGAGCCGTCCGGCGGCTACCTGGCGATGCCGGAAAAGCTGACGGCCAACCAGCAGCAGGTGTCGACCGACCTGACCGGCTTCACCGTGCCCAGCACCACGACCGCCGCCAGGTCCACGGCCCGCGGACAGGGTGACGTCACCCCGACCGACTCGATCGAGATCACCCCGGCCGCGTCGGGCACCAGCAACGACACCTATGTCGCGCTCGGAGGGGACAACGGCGGGTTGCGGCTGGGCATGCAGCCCGGTCGGACCTACCGGGCCACCGCCTGGATCTACGTCCCGGCGGCGACCACCCTCGCCCCGGACAACGTCGACCGTGGGCTGCGGATCGTCGGCCTGTACAAGAACGGCACCGCCTACACCACGGTCGCTTCGCCGATGGCGGCGTACGTCGACGGCTGGCAGGAACTGTCCGTGGACATGGCCGTCCCGGCCGGCTCCACCGAGGCGTTCTTCCGGCTCTACAACGGCAGCGTCGCCGGCAGCGGCAAGAAGGTCTACTGGGACAACCTGTCGGTCACCGAGATCGTCGCCCCGTTCGGGCCGTCCTGGACCGGTGGTGCCACTGGCGGGCCGGCGGACACCGACTACACCACGTTGACTTTCCCGTCTGCGTCGGTCGCCCGGGTGAACACGGTCGGCGGCGGCTGGGTGACGTTCTCCCGCAACGCCGACGGCACCAGCTTCACCCCGGAGCCCGGCAGCGAGGAGCTGACCCTCAGCAAGCCCGATGCCGCGACGTACCGGCTGGCCGAGTTGGACGGCTCGGTCGCCGAGTTCAAGCAGCAGAACGGCGTCTGGACCGTCACCTCGAGCTGGACCGACGAGAACGACTCCACCACCCGGTACGTCTACGACACCACCGGCGGCCGGCTGCTGCTCAAGCGGGTGGTGAACCCGGTCGAGCCCGGGGTCGACGACGCCAACGGCTGCACTGGCAGTACCCTGCCGCGCGGCTGCGAGGTGCTGGAGTACGTCTACGCCACCGCCACCACGGGCGGGCTGAGTCAGACCGTGTTCGGTGACTACACCGACCGCGTCTCCGCGGTGAAGATCTGGGCCTGGGACCCGGACGCGAACGCCGAGACCGCCGTCGAGGTCGCCCACTACGCCTACGACGACCTGGGTCGGCTGCGCGAGGTCTGGGACCCCCGGGTAACTCCCGCGCTGAAGACCAGTTACGAGTACGACTCCGCCGGCCGGGTGGTCAAGGCCACCCCGCCGGGTGAACTGCCCTGGCAGGCCGACTACGGCAACCCGGAAGTCGACTCGGCCGCGCTGCGCTGGAACCTCGACGGCAACGCGACCGACTCCTCCGGCAACGGCCGCAACGGCACCGCCACCGGTGTCACCTGGGGCGAGGCCAACGACCCGGAGAATCCCGGCGACCGGGCCGCGGTGTTCAACGGCTCCAGCAGCGCCCAGATCACCGCGGCCGGCAGCGCGGTGTCGAACACCTCCTCCTACACCGTCTCGGCCTGGGCGCGGATCACCGACAAGTCGGTCAACCGGACCATCGTGTCCAAGGACGGCACCCGGACCAGCGGTTTCTTCCTCAACTACGTTGCCGCGCTGGACCGGTGGGCGTTCTCCCGCACTACCGCCGACAGCGACAGCTCCAGCGCCCTGCGCGCCACCTCCGACGTCGCCCCCACGCTCGGCCAGTGGACCCATCTGACCGGCGTCTACGACACGGCGTCGGGCAAGATGAAGCTGTACGTCAACGGCGTGCTCCAGCCCACCACCGCGGCCACGGGCGGCTGGGCCGCCACCGGCAACGTCGTGGTGGGCCGGGCCAAGTGGGCCGGCGCCAACGCCAACTCCTGGTCCGGCAGCATCGACGACGTCCGGATCTACGGCTCGGCGCTCACCGACGCCCAGGTCGCCCGGCTGGCCGGGGACGAAAACACCGGCCGGCTGGTCCGGGTCCGGCGGGCCGCCCTCAAACAGGGCAGCAAGACCGACACGGACGGCGAACTGGCCACCAACCTGGTCTACAACGTCCCGCTGACCAAGGCCGCCGGCGGACCGTACGACATGAACGCCGCCACCGTCGCCACCTGGGGCCAGGGCGATGTGCCGGCCGACGTGACCGCGGTCTTCGGCCCCGAGGACGTACCGGCCCGCAACAGCGCCACCCCGGCCAGCCCTGGCGCGAACGGCTACAAGTGGGCCAACCTCCACTACCTCAACCCCAACGGGCAGGAGGTCAACACCGCCACACCGGGCGGTGACATCGACACCAACGAGTACGACCGGTTCGGCAACGTCGTGCGCACCCTGGAGGCGACCGACCGGGCCCTGGCCCTGGGAACCCTGCCCGGCGCCAGCGACGCGCTGGCCGAACTCGGCCTGCTCGACTCCGACACCGCCGCCCGCGCACAGGCGTTGTCGACGGTGAAGCGATACAGCAGCGACGGCGTGGACCTGCTGGAGACCACTGGCCCCACCGTCACCATGGTGCTGGAACAGGGCGCCGGCGACCCCGACGGCGCGGGCCCGTTGGACGCCATCGCGGCCGGAGACACGGTCATCGGCCGCAGCCGGCAGCTCAACACCTACGACGAGGGCAAGCCGGACGGCGCCACCTACCACCTGGTCACCACCGAGACCGACGGTGCGCTCATCGACGGTTACCCGTTGGCCGACCTGCGGGTGTCCAGGAACGGGTACGACGCCGAAAAGGGCGGTGTGTCCGGCTGGACGCTCAAACGGCCCACCAAGGTGGTCGCCGACGCAGTGACCGGCGGCGAGCAGAAGACCGCGTACGCCGCCTTCAACGCCAAGGGGCAGGTGGTCAAGTCCTGGGGCATCGACTCGACCGGCAGCGACGCCCGCGCCACCGAGGCGATCTACTACACCGCCGGGGCCAACAGCGTCGACGCCGCCTGCGGCAACCATCCCGAATGGGCGGGCGAGGCGTGTGTCACCCAGGCCGCGGGTGACGTGACCGGCGCCGACGCGGCCCGGATGACCACCAGCCTGCCGGTTCGGCGGGTGCTGGAATACAGCCGGTTCGGCGACGAGACCGAGGTGGTCGAGACCGCGGCCGGCAAGACCCGCCGGACCAGCACGCAGTACGACACCGCGACCCGAGTCACCAGCACCGTCATCACCTCCGACGAGGGGGTCGCGGTCCCGGCCGTGACCACCGGCTACGACCCGACCAGCGGCGACGTGACCACCACGACCATGGCCGGCGCCACCATCACCCGCGAGTACGACAAGCTGGGCCGGCTCGCCGCGTACACCGACGCCGACGGTGGCCGTACCGTCAACGAGTTCGACCGCTTCGGCAAGGCCGCGAAGGTCACCGACCCCACCGGTTCGGCCAGCTACGCGTACGACCGGGCGCAGGACCCGCGCGGTCAGCTCACCGGCGTCACCGACAGCGTGGCCGGCACCTTCACCGCGAAGTATTCGCCGGACGGGCAGCTCACCGAGCTGCACTACCCGGGCGGCCTGACCCGCACGGACAAACTCGACGCCAACCTGCAACCGGTGGAACGCACCTACACCCGCGACTCCGACGGCGCGGTGATCTACTCCGAGTCGGTCGTGGAGAACTCGGCCGGCCAGTGGGTCAACCACAAATACACCGGCGGCAGCAAAACCTACGGCTACGACCGGTTGGGTCGGCTCACCAGCGCGCAGCAGGACAGCGACATCACCGCTGGCTGCGTCACCCGCACCTACGGGTACGACTCGCGCACCAACCGCAACCAGAAACACACCTACGACCCGGCCGCCGACGGTGCGTGCAACACCGACGGCGCCGACGCCACCGACGACCATTCGTACGACTCGGCCGATCGGATCACCGACCCCGGCTACGAGTACGACTCGTTCGGCCGTACCACCAAGCTGCCCGGCGGGCTGACCAACACCTACTACGCCAACGACCTGGTGCAGCGGCAGCAGCTGAACGACTCCCGCCAGACCTGGACCCTCGACCCGGCACACCGGTTCCGCGGCTTCACCACCGAAACCGACGTCGACGGCGCCTGGACGAACGCCTCGTCGAAGCTCAACCACTACGGCGACGACTCGGACGAACCCCGGTGGATCGTCGAGGACACCTCGCTGGGCACCATCACCCGCAACGTCTCCGGCCCCGACGGGGATCTCGCGGCCACCACCTCGACCACCGGCGACGTGGCGCTGCAACTGACCAACCTGCACGGTGACATCGCGGCCACCATTGACACCGGGCTGACCGAACCGCAGCTGTTCGACTACGACGAGTTCGGCGTCCCGATGGACGGCCAGGCCAACCAGCGGTACGGGTGGCTGGGCGGCAAACAGCGCTCCGGCGAGGCCATGGGCGACGTCATCCTGATGGGCGTCCGGCTCTACTCGCCGGGCCTGGGACGGTTCCTGCAGACCGACCCGGAGGACGGCGGCAACGCCACCGCGTACGACTACTGCGCCGGTGACCCGGTCAACTGCACCGACCTGGACGGCAAGTTCGGCTGGGGATCGATCAAACGTGGCCTGTCCAAGGTCGCCACGATCTCCTCGTACGCCTCCATGATCCCCGGGCCGATCGGCACCATCGCCGGTGTCGTCTCGGCGATCTCCTACGCCGCCACCGGAAACTGGCGGGAGGCCGCCTGGGCCGCCGCCGGGTCGTTGGCCGCGGTGGTCGGCGCCGGCGCCGCGGTCAAGGGCGCCCGATTCGCGATCTCGGCGGCCCGCGCGGCCGCCAAGGCCCGCAAGGCCAGCCGACTACGCCGGGCCTACCAGGGCCTGCACCGAGCGTGCAACAGTTTCGAGCCAGACACACCCGTCCGGATGGCGGACGGCACCTATCGTCCGATCGCCGACATTCAGGTCGGCGACTGGGTCGCCGCCGTGGACCCCAGCACGGGAGACCAGACGGCGGCCCCCGTACTGACGGTCTTCATCGGTCAGGGCACCCGTCACCTGATCGACATAGACCTCGACGGAGACGCCTCCTCGGCGCTCACCGCGACAGCCGACCATCCGGTCTGGGTACCGGGCAAGGGCTGGGTGTTCGCCAAGAACCTGCAAGCTGGTGACCTGGTCCAAGGGGCGAGCGGCACGGCTGCGGTACGCGGGGTGCGAGACCGGGGCTGGGTCGTCGACCAGACCGTCTACAACCTCAACATCGGTGACGCACACACCTACGTGGTCACGGTCGACGGGTACGACGTCCTCGTCCACAACTCCAGCTGTCACATCTCAAAGGGCGCTTGGTCTCACATCTGGCAACGCCATGTCAACCCAAAGCGGTGGACTCACAAGAGCAAGTTTCACACCAGGTCCAAGGCAAAGATCCGTAAGATGATCCACCGAACTGTCCGGGACGAGCACCTGGTGAGCCGCAGCCACGGTCGCCGCACCTACGAGCGAGAGTTCGGACACCACATCGGCACCTCGCCATCGGGCCGTAGCGCAACGAGGCTACGCGTATATGTTCGGTGGGGCCGAATAAAGACGGCCTTCCCAGTGGGAGACTAGCCAGGTGATCGAGGTGGACTTTGAACCCGACGATGCACCCGAGGCGTGGCGTAGGCCGGGTGGGGCGGCGACGGACGAGGAGTTTCTGGCCGATCACTACCCTGGTCGGTTGCATTTCCGGGTCGGTGGGGTTGATCTGAGCCCTCCGGGGTCGGTGCCGTTCTTCGGGGTGGCCGCGCGAATGGCGCTGGGCCTGGCCGCGGACCGACCGGCGTTTCCGGTTGCCCCATGGGATTCCAGCGACAGCCGTTATCAGATCCGCATGGAGGGGGATCGAGCAACGGTGACCGCCGACTGGGCCGGATCTTCGGCCGGTACTGCTTTGGTGGGTGAGCTCCGGGCCGTTTGGGCATTCTTTTGCGCTCGTGTCGTCGTAAAGCTTGCCGAGCGTGATGCGAGCGTTGTCGACCATCGACTCAGCCGCCGCGTTCTGGACCTGGCCGAGGCGCACCGGTCTGATCCCAGTCGGCCATGTCTGGTGGAGGTGCCTACAGATCCGGTCCCGGGCCCGCTTGCGCTGGCGGGTCAGATGACGGAGGAGTTCTGCTGGTCGTACGGGGGTTTTGCCGGAGTGGGACTTTCCCCGATCGTCATGGAGCCGGTGATCGGAGATTTCGTCATGGTTGATGCTTGGGACGGGGAACGGATCGGCGGTAGCCCGGTGTGTCGGTTCGTCATCGAGCCTGACGCTGATCTGGACCGGTGCGTCTCCGTCCTGCAAGCGTGTGTCAAAGCGGTGCTCGACATGGCGGGCTGGGGTGACGGCGGGCTGGCCGGTGCCTTACGGCCGGCATCAGTATCGCTGTCCGACAACTCACCAACGGATCACCGAGACCTGTAGATCTCGCTCCATCTGGAAAGCTGTCGACAGCAGGTTCGCCGCTGTCTCTCTACCGGAAGTGGTTTTCGACCAAGGAGGGAGACGGGGGGCCGGAAAACCTCACTATGAGAAGTCGGCCAGGCGGTACATGCCATGACGGGACCCCGTGAGTTGATCTAGCGGCGCGGGTCGGTTGTGAGAGTTGGTTATCGGTGCGTGCAGGCGGCAGCGTATCCGGCTGGGGTTTGGTAGGCCAGGGCTGAGTGCCTGCGGTGGTGGTTGTATTCGTCCTTACAGCCGCTGATGACGACGCGGGTTTGGGTCAGGGACCAGAGCAGGTTGATGTTTAGGCATTCGTCGTGTATCCGGCCGTTCAACGATTCGACAATGTAGCCGTTGGGCCAGGGTTGGTCGGGTGGGATGAACGCCAGCCCGGTGCGCTCCCGGGCCCAGTCGGCCATCGCTGCGCAGGCCAGCTCGGGGTCGTTGTCGCTGCGCAGCACGGCGGGGTAGCCGCGTTGGGCGGCGATGCGGTCCGGTTCGTTGATGAGCGTGTCAGCGGCGATGGAGCGGGCGACCAGGCCGCCGAGGCATTCCCGGGTGTGTTCGTCCACGATCCGGGCGATCTTGATGGGGCGGCCGTCGGTGGTGGCGTCGAACTGGAAGCGACCGCCCATACCCGGTTCGGCGCATCCGCCGCCGGCGGCAACCCGGCGGTGGAGACCCCAAGTCGTTTGCGGCGTCAAGGGTGTGGCACGCGGAGGCCCTCCTCGCCCCACAGGGCGCCTCCATCCGGCGAGAGCCCCTCGTGGAGGCTGAAACACGAACGGCACTTGACCCGGCGGCGTCAACAACGGGCTCACAACGGAGATCAACTTCGGATGGACTGCGAAGCATGATGCAACACCGGCTAGTGCCTCGTCTTTGGACGTTGGCCGTGTAATCCGTTGGTTCGGAGGCCGTTTCGGGCAGGCTGTCCCTCTCGCTGTTGGTGTGGGAGGTGATGCCGGGTGGGACGACGCCCGGAAGTGTTCGTGCGGGCGCTGTCGATGGCCGAAGGCCAGCGGCTGCAGAAGATCACGCGGACCGTGAAGAACCCGGTCAAGCTGCGTCGGGCGATCGTCGTTCTGATGTCTGGCCAGGGCCAGCCGGCGTCCGACATCGCGTACCTGCTCAAGGCCACCGAGGACTACGTCCGCGACGTGATCCACGCGTTCAACGAGCGGGGGTTCGAGGCGTGGGACCCAAAATGGAGAGGGGGCACACCGAACAAGATCAATGAGCAGACCCGCGACTGGATCTGCGTGATCGCCCGGTGTGACCCCCGCTTCCTCGGCCAGCCGTTCTCGAC
>NZ_JBTIXF010000056.1:0-42244 GCF_055793945.1 Plantactinospora sp. A48
TCAGGCGGACCCCAGCTCGGTTGGGCTCTGTGTTGGAGTTGTTCCCTCTTCGGGAGAAGAAGAAACCCCAGAGCCCGGGACGAGCCCAGGGACCGGGCTCGGACCCGGGCCGGGCGGGGTTCAGCCCTGCCGGATGGCCTCACCCTCGATCTCGATCTTGACCTTCTTGCCGACCAGTACGCCGCCGGTCTCCAGAGCGACATTCCAGGTCAGGCCGAAGTCCTCGCGGTCGATCTCGGTGCTCGCGGTGAAGCCGAAGATGTCCTGACCGAACGGGCTGCGACCCGCGCCCTCGAACTCGACCTTCAGCTCGACCGGGCGGGTGACCCCACGAATGGTCAGCTCGCCGGCGAGGACGAACTCCGCACCGCTGTGCGAGGTCACGCCGGTGCTGCGGAACTCCAGGGTCGGGTACGTCTCGACATCGAGAAAGTCTCCGCTGCGCAGGTGCCCGTCACGGTCGGCCTGTCCGGTGTCGATGCTGGCGGCCTGGATGGTGGCCTGGACCGAGGACTGGAGCGGCTCCTCGGCGATGGTGATGGTGCCCGTGACGTCGGCGAACTGCCCGCGCACCTTGCTCACCATCATGTGCCGCGCGACGAATCCGACCCGCCGGTGCGCCGGGTCGAGCTGGTACGTACCGGCGGTCGGGATGGTGAGACCCTGCCAGTCACGGGTCACTCCGGTGGCGGTGCTCATGATCGCTCCTCCTGGGGGAAATCGTTGACTTACTCAACGGCTGTTCGAGCAACTATAGAGCGTGCAATATTCCCCGTGTCAAGTACTGCTAGGATCAACGGGTGACCGAAGAGCTCTTCGATGACCCCCGCATCACCGCGTTAGGTCTGCTCGTCGAGGCGTACTCCGGGCTGGCCGCCCGGTTCGCCGAGCAACTGGAGGAGCACGGCCTCTCCGCGGTGGAGTTCGAGGTCCTGATGAGGCTGGCCCGGTCACCGGGACGGCAACTGCGGATGAGCGACCTGGCCGCCCAGACATCGCTGTCGACCAGCGGCGTCACCCGGGTCGTCGACCGGATGGAACGGGACGGGCTGCTCCGCCGCCGGGCCTGCCCGTCCGACCGGCGCAGCTCGTACGCGGTGGTGACCGAGGCGGGTCGGAACCGGCTGAACGAGACACTGCCCGACCATCTACGGATCATCGAGCAGTGGTTCACCGGCCAGTTCACCCCCGCCGAACTCGACCAACTGCTCCACTTGTTACGCAGGGTTCGTGACGCGGTACACCCTGGTGCCACCGCCGGCAGTTCCGCAATCGCCGAGGTCACGCCGGAGTCGTGACACCGGCAGAAAGACCGGCAGAAGTCGCCCCCGGAGTGCGACAGGTGCCAAATACTGGCCCAAAGCGGTCGACCGCACTGGCTACTGTCTTCGGCGGGGGGCTAGGGGCGTGGCGTGGACGGACGCGAGCGAGGGGCTGTCGGGGGCCGATCTGTCCGCGCCACCTCCGGGGCCGAACCGGCCGGCGTTGGTTCGTCAATATTGACGGGCCAACGCCGGCCGGCTTCCATTTCCGGGTCAGCTCTGACCAGACTCCGGGTTCCGGACCGACGGCCGGTTTCGACCGGGCACCGGGTCTTGGCCAGGTCCGGACCGACGGCCGGTTCCGACCGGGGCGCGGGGTCCTAGACCGACGGCCGGTTATGACCGGGCGCCGGGTCCTGGCCAGGTGTGGAAGGTTCAACCGGTGCCACGTCCTCGGCCCCGATCAGGCGGCGCTCCTGCGGCAGCAGGCTGATGGCCGCCTCCCGGCACGCCTCGTCCAACTGCTCCCGGGCGCTCGCCTTCCCGGCCGGGTCGTCGATGCTGGCCACCAGTCCGACCAGTGCCTCCACCACCTCCCGGGCATCCCGGGCGTGGGTGGTGCTGGCCCGCGCCGCGGCCGCGAACCACTCCGCCGCCCACTCACGGTCGCCCCGGCGTAACGCCAGATAGCCCTCGATCAGCGCGACCATCCCGTCCTCGCGGAACGCCGCCGCCGGGTCGGGGCTCTCGGTGGACGCTGTCGGATCGGTCTCGCCGAGCTGGACCGGTCCACCGGCCCGCAGCTCCGCCAGCACCGCCTCGGCTTCGCCGAGGTGGCCGTCGTGGACCAGGGCCAGGCCGACCGTGCCGAGGACCCGCCGCTGGTGGCCCGGGTCACCGAGATCAGCCAGCGCCCGCGCGACCCGCCGGCCCTGCCGCACGGCGTCGGCATAGCGGCCGTCGAGTCTGGCCACGTCGGCCAGGTTCGCCCGGGCCAGCACCCGCAACCGTTCCTCGCCGCACTGCGCCGCGAGCCGGTCGACCGCCGCCAACCGCCGCCGAGCCGCGACGAGATCACCGGTCCGGATCTCATGCCAGGTCAGATTGTTCTGCGCCACCGCCATGTCCCGGATCCGCCCGGTCCGGCTGGCCAACGCGAGCACGGCCTCCCCGTGCCGGCGGGCCTCGTCGTACCCGCCGACGGCGGTGTAAAGGCCACACAGGACACTTCGCGCGGCGAGTTCCCCCGACACGTCCCCCGCCTGCTGAAACTGCCACAACGCCTGCTGGACCGTGGTCAGTTCCTGGGGTCCCTCCCCATGTTCCTGCGCTAGTTGGGCGATTCCGACCTGGGCCCAGGCCCGCAACACCGGGCTGGCGTCGGCGGTACGGGGATCGTCCAGCAGCCGACGTAGCCACTGCCGACCGGCCACATCCCGCCCCCGGAACCGCCACCAGCGCGGCAACGCGGCGGCGAGCCGCAGCGCGGTGTGCGGGTCGTCGATCGCCGCGTGCGCCAGCGCGGCCAGAATGTCGGCGGTCACCTCGTCGAGGCCGACGACCGCCCGGACCAGGTTGGCACCGACGAGTTCCGGCGCGATCCGACCGGCCACGTTCGCCAGTACGACCGCGTGCCGCCGGCGGATCGCGGTCAGTTCACCGTTCGCCGCTGCCCGCTCGACCGCGAAGTCCCGGACGACGTCGATCAGTCGGAACCGGAACGGGCCGGTTCCTCGCGCGCTGAGCAGTCCCAGTCCCAGCAGCCGGTCCAGCAGCGGCACAGGATCGATCGCCCGGCCCGCCGCGCCGACGGCGGCCGGCGAGGCCGGCGCCACCGACCCGACCTCGAACCCGGCGTCCGGCCCACGCTCGGCCACGATCTCGAACCCGACCTCTGGTCGCCCGGCCTCACCGGCACCGGCCGGATCCGTGACCTCGACAGGGTTGGCCGGGTCGATGGCGCCGGCCGGATCGGCGAGATCGGTGGGGTGGTCCGCGATCGGACCACTCGCGCCGGTCGAACTGTCCCAGCTCGGATCGTCGAACATGGCCTCGGCGAGCTCCACCGACCACCGGTTGCGGAACGCCGCCAACCGGCGCAACGCGGCCCGCTCGTGCGGTTCGAGCAACCGGTAGCTGGCGGCGACGGCGTCCCGGAGGGTGACCGCGACGGCCTGCCGGATCGTGCGTGGTCCGGACAGGTCCAGCACCCGGTCGCCGTAGCGGAGCAGCATCTCGTTGAGGTCGAGGATCCGGCCCCGGGCCGCCGCCAGTTCGATCGCCAGCGGCAGCCCGCCGAGTCGACGGACCAGTTCGGCCAGCGCGGGCAGTTCGTCCGGCTCCAGCGGCTCGGGACGAGCCTGCTTCAGCCGGTGCAGGAAAAGCGCCACCGCGGGATACCGGGCGAGCATGTCGAGGTCGGCCGGGGTGTCGGCGGGCGGGACCTCCAGCGGGCTCACCGGCCAGACCCGTTCGCCGGGCAGACCCACCGGGTGCCGGCCGGTCGCCAGGACCCGGAGCGTCGGTGCCCGCTCGGTCAACCAGTGCAGCGCTTCGGCCACCGCATTGGGCTGCCGTTCGATGGCGTCCACCAGCAGCAGGGCCGGTTCCTCCGCCAACCGGCCCGGCAGGTCGTCGGGTCTCGCCACCCCGAACACGGTGGCCGCCGCCGACCGGATGTCGTTGTCCGAGGAACCCTCCGTGATCACGATCCCGGCCAGCCCACCCGGGTGCCGGGCCGACACCCGGGCCGCGACCGCCAGGGCGAGCCCGGTCTTCCCGACCCCGGCAAGACCGACCAGGCTCACCACGGGGGGCGCGGCGCCGTCCGGACCGCCGAGAATGCCGCTCAACTCCGCCACATCCTGGTCGCGCCCGGTCAGGTCGGCCGGAGCCGGCAGGCCGCGACTGGGCGACAGACGCGGTCGATCCGGTGGAGTCGGGCCGGCGTCCGGCCCCGACGCCAACCCTCGGGCGGCGGACAGGAACAGCGCCCGATCCGCGCCCGTCAGGCCGAGTGCCGTGGCCAGCAGCTCGACGGTGGTGCGCTGCGGCCGGGTCGCCCGGCCGCGCTCAAGGTCGCGAACCGTCCGTACCCCGATCCCGGCCAGCTGCGCGAGTTCCAGCTGGGTCAGCCCGACGGCCCGGCGCCGGCTCCGGAGCAACTCGTCGAGGGTCACCGGTCCCCGGGCGGTCCCATGATCCTCTGCCATGGGGTCGAAGCGTACGCAGCGGGGGCAACCCGGGGCAGTGCTCCGTCGATGTGCCGACCGAGGCCGACCGGATACCCGACAGTTGGTCGGAACCGACTGACCATTGAGTCAAGAATCAGGACAACCGGGCCACCGGAATCAGGACGGCGCTCCGATCGACGTGGCGCGGGAGCGGGCCAGCCGCCCTCGGCACGAACGACGCGACGACCGACGCGGGCCGGCGGGCATCCACCAGTTGCGATCACCGAGCAGGTGCATGAGCGCCGGCATCAGCAGTCCGCGTACCAGGGTCACGTCGATCAGCACCGCGACGGCCATGCCGAAACCGACCTCCTTGACCGCCGTCAACCGACCGGTCAGGAAGCCCAGGAAGACGACGGTGACGCAGGCGGCGGCCAGGGTCACCACCGGCCCGGTGTGGCGCAGGCCGGCCAGCACCGCACGGTCGGTCGCGGCCACGCCGCGCCGTCCGCCGGCCCGACGCCACTCCCGGGTTATCCCGTCCAACAGGAAGACCTGGTAGTCCGTGGAGAGCCCGACGACGAAAACCAGCAGCAGAATCGGCGTGGTCACGTCGACAGCGCCCCACGGATGCACCCCGAACAGCGCCGCCGCGAAGCCCCGTTGGAAGACCAGCACGAGCGCACCGAGCGTGGCCAGCAGGGTCAACGCGGTCATCAGCACCGCCTTGACCGGGATCACCACGGAACCGGTGAGCAGGAACAACGGAACGGCCACGGACAACGCCAGCACCAGCAGGGCCAGCGGCAGCCGGTCGGTGACGGAGCGCTGGTAGTCGACCAGTTCGGCCGCCGGGCCACCGACCAGGACGGGCAGCGGGGTGGGCAGCCGCCGCACGGCGCTGACCAGCTCCCGTGACGGCGCGCCCCCCGGCTCGCCGTACGGGATCACGTCAAGCACCGTCGTACCGGCTGGCACGTCCGGACGGGGTTGCATCCGCGCGACCTGCGGCAGTCGGCCCAGCTGGTTCATCAGCTCCCGGACCGCGTCGTCCGCCGGGTCACCGGCCAGCAGCACGACCACCGCCGGGGGCCGGTTCGCGTCGAAGTCGCGCTGGACGACCTCGTACGCCCGGCGGGCCTCGACGTTCGCCGGCAGCGCCCGGACATCGGAGTCGGCCAGCCTGGCCCCGAACAGGAACGGTACGGCGAGCAGGAGCAGAACCCCGGCGACCGCACCGGCCACCGGCCACGGACGGCGCTGGGCGAACCGGGCCAGCCGGCCCAGCAGCCCGACACCCGCCGGTCCTCGCCGGACCGCGGCCAGCCGGCCGAGCCGTACCGCGGCATTCTTCCCGGCCGCCAGCCGGACCCACAGCGACGGACCGAGCGTGGCCAGCGCGCGGACCGTGACCCTCGGACCGACCGTGACCCTCGGACGCCGCCGGGCCGATGGTCGGACGTGGCGGTTCGCCAGCGCGAGCAGCGCCGGTACCAGGGTCAGCGCGGCCAGCGTCGCGCTCAGAGCCACCACGGCCCCACCCAGGGCCATGCCGGCCAGCAACGGCTGACCGAACAGGGTGAGCCCGGCCATCGCCGCCGCGACCGCGAACCCGGAGGCCAGTACGGTCCGGCCGGCGGTGGCGGTGGTCCGGGCGAGCAGTTCGACCACCGGGGCTGCCGGCCGAGCCGCCCGCTCCCGCCGGAACCCGGCGACCAGCAGCAGCGCGTAGTCGACGGCGAGACCCGTGCCGAGCAACGTCACCACGTTGACGGTGAACTGGTCGACCCCGACACCGCCGCCGGGTCCGCCGTTGGCCCCGGCACCGCCGCCCGGCCCGACGGCGGACAGCGCGAGCAGCGCGCCGGCCACCGTACCGACCGCCGCCGCCAACGGCAGCAGCCCGACCGCCGGGCCGAGAACCAGGATCAACACCAGCAGGAGTACGCCGAGCGCGACGGACTCGCCGAGCGCCGCGTCCCGGACGGCCTGCTCGGTGAAGGCCCGCTCGGCCAGCGTCTCGCCGCCCACCAGCACCTGCGGGGCGTCGATCCGGTGCAGTCGGGCGACCACCAGGTCCTCGACCCGGTGCCGGTCCGCATCGGACATTCCGGTGTTCAACTCGACCCGAACCAGGGTGCTGCGATTGTCGGCGCCGATCCGGCCACCCGCCCCTTCGTACAGGTCATCGACCTCGGCGACACCGGTCGTGGCGCGCAACTGCGCCGCAGCCTGTTGAACGCTCGCCACCAGCGGCGGATCGTACGGATCACGGTCCCGCACCACGGCGACGACGATGGGTCCCTCGGGCAGCAACTCCCCGAGCCGGCGAGCCACCACCTGCGACTGCGCGTCGGCGCGTCCGCTCTGGTCACCGGCCCGGTCGAACACCCGGCCCCCGGCGATGACGCCGGCCAGCACCACTGTCGCCCACCCGGCCAACACGGCCCAGCGGTACCGGCACGACAGCCGGCCCAGCGAGACAAGCATGGCGACCTCCACCGCGAGCCGGGCCGGAGTACGACCAGCACCGGATTTGTGCGCCGCGGATGTGGGTGGGTTTGGTGTGGTGGATACGGTGCGGTGGGTTTGGTGGGTGCGGCGCGGATGTGTACTGGGTTTGGTGTGGTTGAGGCGATGCGGTTTGCTCCAGCGAGTGCGGGAGACCTGCGGCATGCCGCTTGTGCCCGTACAGCCAAACATGCTGGTCAGAGCGGTGGATCCGGCTTATGGGCAGACCGACTGTCAGCGTTCCGTCACACCCTTGTCCCCGCCGGCTCCGACAACGGCTGACGCCCTTCCACTGCCCAGCGGTCGACGGGCAACCGTCCACTCAGCGGCGCTGCGGCGCCTCATCAAGTGCCCAAACCCAACCCGGCGCGGCCCGGCGCGTTGCGGCCCAACCCGGCCCGGCGCGTTGCGGCCGATGCGTTGCGGCCCGGCGCGGTCCGGCCCGGTCCGGTCCGGCCCGGCCCGGCCCGGCCCGGCGCATTGTAGCCGGGAGGAGGCCGTTGTTGATCGGCTACGCCCGGGCGAGGCGTCAGCACCGGTCGGATGCCGTACCGGAGGCGCCCGGCCAGGATGCCGTACCGGAAGCGCCCAGCCAGGATGCCCTGCCGGAAGCGCACGGCCAGGATGTTAAGAAGGGGCCCCTGCTATACCGAAAGCGATAACAGGGGGCCCTTCCTTTCAGCTAAAGGCCGAGGTCGCGGGCGATGATCATTCGCTGGACCTCGGAGGTGCCCTCGCCGATCTCCAGGATCTTGGCGTCGCGCCAGAAGCGGGCCACCGGGTACTCGTTCATGAAGCCGTACCCGCCGTGGATCTGGGTGGCGTCGCGGGCGTTGTCCACCGCGATCGTGCTGGCGTGCAGCTTGGCGATCGCCGCCTGCCGCTTGAAGTCCTCGCCCGCGAGCATCCGGGCGGCGGCATCGTAGTAGGCCAGCCGGGCGGTGTGCGCCTTCAGCTCCATGTCGGCGATCTTGAACTGGATGGCCTGGTAGTTGCCGATCGGCTGGCCGAACGCCTGCCGCTGCCCCGCGTACCGCACCGACTCGTCCACACAGCCCTGCGCGAGCCCGACGGCCAGCGCGGCGATGGCGATCCGGCCCTCGTCGAGGATCCGCAGAAACTGGGCGAAGCCCCGGCCGCGCTCACCGAGCAGGTTCTCGGCCGGTACCCGGCAGTCGTCGAAGCTCAGCTCGTGGGTGTCCGAGGCGTTCCAGCCGACCTTGGAGTACCCGGGCGCCACGGTGAAGCCGGGCGTGCCGGACGGCACGATGATGGTGGACAGTTCCTTGGACCCGTCCGGCCGGGTGCCGGTGACCGCGGTGACCGTGACCAGCGCGGTGATGTCGGTGCCGGAGTTGGTGATGAACGCCTTGGACCCGTTGATCACCCACTCGTCGCCGTCCAGTACGGCCCGGGTGGCCGTGCCGCCGGCGTCCGAGCCGAATCCCGGTTCGGTGAGCCCGAACCCGGCCACCGCCTCGCCGCTGGTCAGCTTCGGCAACCACTGCGCCTTCTGTTCGGCCGAGCCGAACCGGTAGATCGGCATGGCCCCCAGCGAGACGGCCGCCTCCAGGGTGATGGCGACGCTGGAGTCGACCCGGGCAAGTTCCTCCAGGGCCAGGCAGAGCGCGAAGTAGTCACCGCCCATCCCGCCGTGTTCCTCCGGGAAGGGCAGGCCGAACAGCCCCATCTTGCCCATCTGCCGGACGATGTCGTACGGGAAGGTGTGCCGCTCGTAGTGCTCGGCGATCACCGGCGCGACGACCTCGCGGGCGAACTCGCGCACGCTGGAGCGCAGCGCCTCCTGCTCCTCGGTCAACCGGAAGTCCATGGGTTCCTCCTGGGAATGGCCGTTCCGGACCGTTCGTGGCGGACCGGCACGGGTGTCGCGCCTAGACGGGGGTGACGCCGTGCCGGCGCCGGGAGAACTGCCGATCCTTGCCGCGGGCCGTGGCGAACCGTCGGATCAGTTCGGTACGCAGTTCGGCCGGCTCGACGATCGCGTCGATCACCAGTTCGCTGGCCAACCGGACGATGTCGATGTCCTGTTCGTACGCCTCGCGCTTCTCGGCCACGAAGGCCGCCCGCTCGGCCTCGTCGGCGATCGCGGCGATCTTGTTGGCGTAGACCGCGTTCACCGCCGCCTCGGCGCCCATCACCGCGATCTTGGCGGTGGGCAGCGCGATCGTGGCGTCCGGCTCGAAGCCCGGACCGGCCATCGCGTACAGCCCGGCCCCGTACGCCTTGCGGACCACCACGCAGATCTTCGGGACGGTGGCCTCGGAGATCGCGGTGATCATCTTTGCGCCGTGCCGGATGATGCCCTGCCGTTCCACCGCCGTGCCGACCATGAATCCCGGTACGTCGGACAGGAACAGCAGCGGCACGTTGAACGCGTCGCAGAGCTGGACGAACCGGGTGGCCTTGTCCGCCGAGTCGACGAACAGCACGCCGCCCTTGAACATCGAGTTGTTGCCGACCACCCCGACGACCTCGCCGTTCAGCCGGCCGAAGCCGATGGTCAGCTCCTTGGCCCACAGCGCCTGGATCTCGAAGAAGCTGTCCTCGTCGAGCAGGCCCTTGACGTACCGGCGCATGTCGAAGGCCTGTCGTTCGCTCGCCGGAACCAACGCGGCCAGATCGACCCGGGCCGGGGCGTCGACGGCGCGAGCGGCCGGCGGGGACTGCGTCCAGTTGGCCGGCAGGTACGACAGGTAGCGCTTCACCACGTCCAGCGCGTCGGCCTCGGTCTTGCACAGGAAGTGCCCGACGCCGGACTCGGCGCAGTGCATCCGGGCACCGCCCATGGCCTCCAGCGTGGTCTTCTCGCCGGTGACCATCTCGACCATCCGGTCCGAACCGAGGTACATGCTGGCGTTGCCGTCCACCATGGCCACCACGTCGCAGAACGCCGGGATGTACGCCCCGCCGGCAGCGCTCGGACCGAAGAGCGCGCAGACCTGCGGGATCGACCCGGAGGCGCGGACCTGGTTCCAGAAGATCTTCCCGGCACCCCGCCGCCCGGGGAACAGGTCGACCTGATCGGTGATCCGGGCTCCGGCCGAGTCGACCAGGTAGACCATCGGCTGGCCGGCGCCGTACGCCCGCTCGATGATCCGAATGATCTTCTCGACCGTACGGGCGCCCCAGCTTCCGGCCTTGACCGTGGAGTCGTTGGCCATCAGGCAGACCGGACGGCCGTCGATGGTGGCCTGACCGGTCACCACGCCGTCGGCGGGCAACCCGTCGGCGAGCGCGTTGGCGTACAGCGAGTCCTCGACGAACGAGCCCTCGTCGACCAGCAGCGCGATGCGTTCCCGGGCGAAGAGCTTGCCCTTGGCCGCGTTGGCCGCATGGTACTTTTCCGCCCCCCCGGCCCGGACGCGCTTCCGTAGCTGCTCCAGGGCCTCACCGTCGAGCGTCACGCCAGCTCCCTCCCCGAAGATCGACCAGCGCCGGGACCACCCACCCGAACACGAGCGACCCACCCAGCCTGAACGATCGTTAGGGTATCCCATCAAAGCAGCACACCGCGACCCACCCACACCCCCACCCCACCCCCACCCCCGACCCAACGGCGGGTTGATCATGAAGTTAGCGGACGATTTGGAGATCAAAATTTCCGCTAACTTCATGATCAACGCGCCGTTGGCGTTCGGGGTGGGGTGGGGTGGGTCAGGTTGGTGGGGGGGTGAGGCGGGTGCGGGGGCCGGCGCGCAGGACTCCGGATGGCAGTTCCCGCCCGACGATCCGTTCGGCCAGCGCCGCCGCCTCCAGCAGCGCGTCCAGGTCGATGCCGGTGTCGACGCCCATGTCGTGCAACATGTGCACCACCTCCTCGGTGGCGACGTTGCCGCTCGCTCCGGGCGCGTACGGGCAGCCACCCAGGCCGCCGACGCTGGCGTCGAACTCGGTCACCCCCAACTCCAGGGCGGTCAACAGGTTGGCCAGCGCCGTACCGCGGGTGTTGTGGAAGTGCAGCAGCATCGGTACGTCCGCGTGCCGGTCCCGGACCGCCGTCAGCAGGTCACGGACCCGCCGGGGCGTACCCATCCCGGTGGTGTCCCCGAAGGCGACCCGGTCGGCGCCGTCCGCGACCACCCGGTCCACGACGGCGGCCACCCGCTTCGGGTCGATGTCACCCTCGTACGGGCAGCCGAAGCTCGTCGCGATGATGACCTCCGCCGTGGCGCCGGCGTCGTGCAGCAGGCCGATCAGCTCGGCGATGTCGTCCAGGGACTCGTCGGTGGATCGGTTCACGTTGCGCCGGTTGTGCGTGTCACTGGCCGAGACCACCACCTCGATCTCGGTGAAACCGGCCGCCAGGGCCCGCTGGGCGCCCCGGGTGTTCGGCACCAGCGCGGAGTACCGGACGGCCGGGTTCCGCGCCGCGCGCCGCCAGACCTCGTCGGCGTCGGCCATCTGCGGGATGGCCTTCGGGTGGACGAAGGAGACCGCCTCGATCCGCCGTACCCCGGTGCTGGACAGCGCGTCCAGCAACCGCACCTTGGCGTCGACGGGTACCGGGTCCTCGTTCTGCAACCCGTCGCGCGGGCCGACCTCGCGGATCGACACCGAGTCCGGCAGTTGGCTCATCTGGTCACCTCGCTGTGACATCGTCCGGGTGTGTCCCCGCCAAGAATGCCAGCCATCCCACCCACCGGCGCGGCCCGAACCACCCCTGTCCAGACCGTCCCCTGCGGATCATTACTGGTGCGGTACGTCCAGTAGGTCCGCCACGCACCGGAGGGTGGTGGAGAGCACGCCCGCGTAGCCGATCACGTCTCGCCACCCCACCACCAGCGCCATCAGGATCGCGCCATCCGCGCAGATGACCACCCTCCGCAGCACCAGGATGACATTCCGCCGGATCTTCTCCGGCGCCCACTCGGGCCTGCGTCGACGGACGCCATTGCGGTTCATCTTTCTCCTTCGGCAATCACACATCTGGTGGTCTCGACGCACCACGAAAACCCCACGACCGATCGGTCGAAAACGGCATCGAATACCTGGCCGAAAAAATTCGCCATCGCATACCCAACGACGGCCCCGAAGAACAGTTGACGATCTTGTGTCCGGGTCGCCGCAGCGTTACCCGGCCAACCCGAAAACGTTTGGCCGGCCCAACGACAACCCGGCCAGAACTGGTCGGATTCTTCGCCAGGGCCCAGGATCAACCCGGACACCTACCCGGCCAAGATTTGACTGACAGCACAGTCACCAGCCGTCACAGTTCAGTTCGAGGCGGTACAACTACGGGTTGAACGAATTAGATTCTTGGGGGAGGAACCGACATGCCCGCCGACTTCGGAGTACCGTCAGCCGGTCAGGGGGGAACGCCACGGCACCGACTTGTGCCTCGGGAGAAACTCGCCGCCGCATACGAGGAGCGCTGGGGTTCCGCCACGGTATCCGAATACGGGCTGGCGGTGCGTGACATCGTCGAGAACCATCCGGAGATTGGACCCGTCGACACCTGGCACAAACTTGCCGAACGGATGTTCCGGAACAAACCCCTCCGTGGCCAGACCGCAGCCTGGCGAAAGCGCTTCTCCCGACACTTCACGGCCGAGAGCAAGGGCCCGCCGTGGCAGACCGTTGTCCGGGTGGTGGAATCCGTCGTTCCGGACGCAGACCGGAGGGCCACCCGGGAACGCCTCGCGCGGCTGTACGAGGCGGCCCGAGGCGAGCCACCACCGACCGGCGACGGGGATGCGACCGACCGCGACCGGCGGCACGATGGTCGGCCGGCGCAGACCCAGCCGGATGAACGGACCGCGACGCTGCACCGCCGCATCGCGATACTGGAACGCCGGGTCGCGGCGAGCGAGACGGAGAAGGACCAGCTGGTGGTGGAGAACGACCGGTTGACCGCAGAACTCGATCAGATGCGGTCCGACAACACCGCCGGCTGACGACGGAGAGCAGCCGGCTGCGGGTCGGCGCGGACGACCGCCGGACGTACCGCCCCGGCCCGGTGGACTCCAGGTGGGCCCGGGTCAGCCCGGCCGGACTGTCCCGGTCGGGCTGACCCGGGCTGCCCAAGCCGGGCTGTCCCCGGGCAGGCTGTCTCCGGGCAGGCCGGGTTGGTCGGGCCGGGCTGGTCAGCGCATCCGGGAGACGATTCCGGTGTCGTAGTCGCCGGAGACGAACTCCGGGTTCTCCAGCAGCTCGGCGAAGAACGGCAGGTTGCACTTCGGACCCGCCACCTCGAATCCGGCCACCGCCGTCCGGGCCCGCTCGATCGCCTCGGCGCGGTCGGCACCCGAGACGATCAGTTTGGCCAGCAACGAGTCGTAGAACGGCGTCACGGTCGTACCCGGGCCGTAGCCGGAATCGACCCGTACGCCCTCGCCGGCCGGCTCGACCCAGGTCGTGACGGCGCCGGGGCCCGGCAGGAACCGCCTCGGATCCTCGGCGTTGATCCGCAGCTCGATGGCGTGCCCGCGCGGTGCCAGGGCGTCCGGATCGAAGGTCGGCGCCAGTCCGGCCGCGACCCGCAACTGCTCCTCGACCAGGTCGACGCCGTAAACCAGCTCGGTCACCGGGTGCTCCACCTGCAACCGGGTGTTCATCTCCAGGAAGAAGAATTCCTCGCCGCCGGCTGAGCCCGTCGAGCCCCGCTCGGCCGGTACCAGCAGGCATTCCACGGTGCCGGCGTTGCGGTAGCCGACCGCCTCGCCGGCCCGGACCGCCGCCGCGAGGAACCGGTCCCGAAGCTCCGGCGAGACCGCCGGGGAGGGCGACTCCTCGACCAGTTTCTGGTTGCGGCGCTGCACCGAGCACTCCCGCTCGCCGAGCGCCACCACCCGACCGTCGGCGAGGCCGAGGATCTGCACCTCGACGTGCCGGACCCGGGGGAAGTACCGCTCGATGAGTACGGAACCGTCCCCGAACATCCGCTCGGCGAAGGCGCGCACCTTGTCGTACTCCGTGCGCAGGCCCGCCTCGTCGGACGCGACGCCCATTCCCATGCCACCGCCCCCGGCGGCGGCCTTCACCATCACCGGGTAGCCGATCTCGGTGGCGGCGGCCACCGCCGCCGCCACGTCGGCGGCCGGTTCGATGGTGCCGGGTGCCACCGGTACGCCCGCGGCGGCCATCAGGTTCCGTGCGTTGATCTTGTCGCCCATGGCCTCGATCGCCTCGGCCGACGGACCGATCCAGAGCAGGCCGGCGGCCTCGACCGCCCGGGCGAAGTCGGCGTTCTCGGACAGGAATCCGTAACCGGGGTGGATCGCCTGCGCGCCGGTGGACCTGGCGGCGGAGAGGATCGCCTCGACGTTGCGATAGCTCAGGGCCGGGTTCGCCGGGCCGATGCACACCGCCTCGTCGGCCTCGACCACGAACGGCAACCCGGCGTCCGCCTCCGAATGGACCGCCACGGTACGGACACCGAGCCGTCGCGCGGTACGGATGATCCGACGCGCGATCTCACCCCGGTTCGCGACGAGCAACGACTCGATCATTTTCACCCTCCCGGTCCGACTTAACGAGTGTTCAGGACACCACGTCGAACCTCGGGGCGGAAACCCGGGTCGCCCCGACCGAGACTGCCGCCCCACCCTCAGCGAGGTGGGCACCCCACCCCGACCGAGGCCGGGCCCACCCCGACCGAGGCCGCCAGCCCTACCCGGGCGGGGCTGGCGGGGTCCAACCTGCCTCGTGCCGGACCGCCGGCCGGTGAGCCGGGCGCTACGGACCGAGCAGAGCGGCGAGGGTGGCGTCCCGCAGCAGGGCGGCCCGGCGGGCCCGGTCGACCTCACCGCCGAGGAACGGGGTGGAGTTCATCAGACCGAACGCCGCGTGCGCCAGGACCCGCGCCTCACTTCCCGGCATGGTGGGCCGGAGCACCGTCAGCACGCCCACCCACTCCTCGACGTACATCCGCTGCAACCGGCGGATCTGCCGACGTGGCTCCTCCGGCAGGCGGTCGAGCTCATGCAGGTGCAGGGCGATGACAGCGGGATTGGCCAACGCGAACTCGACATGGAAGTAGATGAGCGACTCCAGCGCCGCCCGGGCATTCCCCGGGTGGGCGGCGACCCGCTCCCGACCGCCGGCGAGCAGGCCCTCGCTGACCGGGGCGAGCGCGGCGGCCAGCATCGCCTCCTTGCCGGCGAAATGGTGGTAGAGAGCCGGGCCGGTCACCCCGGCCGCCGACCCGATGTCGTCCATCGAGACACCGTGATAGCCACGGGCCGCGAACAGACCGACCGCGATTTCCAGGATCTCGTCGCGCCGCGAGCGGCGCCGGGGCGCGGTCACGGCCGCGCTGTCCGCCTGTTGGTCCACCGTCACGACCGCAAGCCTAACCACACGTCGATCAACCGGTTTCCATCGGCGGGTGACCGGCAGCCGACACTCGTCAACGCGGCGGCCGCCGGCCGCCGGACAAGTCGGTTTATCTCCCACCTGGCCTGGACCTATGTCCGATCCGGGCCCGGCCGGCGACCCGCCGATCGGTATCCCGCCGGCCCGGCCCGGCCGCTGGCGGGGCCTCGGCCGCTCCGGGAGCTACCGGATCTCGCAGGCGCGTTCCCGGCCGGACACCGGGCCGGGCGGGACCTGCGACCGCCACACCGGGTTGAGCGTGATCGCCAGGGTCGGCGCCTGCCAGGCCGCGCTGACCACCTGGATGACCCCGTACTCCCCACGCGATTCCTCCAGGAACGCCCCGGACAGGAAGTCGATCAGCCGGTCCTGGATGACCGGTCGGCCGAGCAGACCGCCGTGCAGGCCAGGGGTCTCGAAGACCGGAATACCGGCGTACGGGCCGGGCGGGGTCTCGGCCGCGCTGACGGTGGGCAGGAAGGCGACCACCCGGACCCCGGGAACCGGGCACAGCGTCTGGAACCGGTAGAACGGAGCCTCCTGGAGCAGGGATCGGACGAATGGCTCGTCCGGCCTGTCGTCGGAGCCAGTGACCATCCTGAGTAGGCCGAAGATCCCGCGCAGTTCCCAGCCGGCGACCAGCCCCCAACCACGGCTCGCGGACGGCGGCGGATAGTAGGCGCGTCCGGTCCGCACCAACGGGCTGAACATCAACAACGCCTTGACCGGGGAATCCACCCGGTCCCGCAGGTAGGTCCGGGCCACCATCGCACCCTCGCTCTCGCCGAGCAGCGCCACCGGCCGACCGGTACGCCGGTGCAGGTCCTCGACCTGGGCCGCCAGCAGCCCCGCGCTCGACTCCAGGGACCGATGGGTGTCCCGGATCTCGTACGGCAACGGCTGGGCTCCTGCGTCCAGTCCGGCGTAGGAGAACTGCCGCACCGCCGGATCCACCGCCGGCCGGCCGTCGTAGGCGGAGTCGTGGCCGCCCAGCACGATGATCGCGTACGGGATCGAGGCCGGGAGGGGTCGGGTCAGCACCGGCGGCCGGAAGTTGTTCGCCCGGGCCGGGGTCATCATGCTGCGCCCCTGCATCATCAGCGGGATGAGCAGCGCGACGATGATTACCAGCGGTGTCACCGGCACCCGGGACCACCGTACGTGGGTGGGTTGCGTCGCGGCCCGGACCGTCTGATGCCAGAGCAGGCCGTTGACCACCCCGCAGGCCGCCGCCACGACCACCCCCCACAGGCCGGGGGCCCGCCAGACCACCGCTCCGGCGACGGTGAGCACCACGAAGTCGAGCAGGGACCAACCGACCAGCGGGGCGGTCGGCAACCCGTGCGACCACTCGCGGCCGACGCCGATCCGCTGCAGGAACGGGGAGAGCAGCAGCAACGGTGCGACCGAGGCGAACACGAACCAGGACAGTGACACCACCGAGGCCGCGACGGCGAGGGCGGCGAGCGGGGAGATCAGGGCGGCGGAGACGACGGCCACCACCAGATTCCGCAGCACCAGCCGGGTGACCGGCGGCCGTCGCACCGACGCCGGCCAGGCGAGTGCGACCAGGGACGCCGAGATCAGTCCGCGGAACACGACGGCGCCGACCAGCCCGAGCAGGAAGACCAGCCAGGAATCGTGGTACACGAGCAACCAGCGCAGGTCGTGATAACTGTCGTACGGCCACAGCGCCGACCCCTGCGGCGCGAGTCCTTCGGCGCTGGGAAACTCGAAGGCGGCGAGCAGTGCCGTCTCCAGCACCGGGATCGCCGCGGCGATCCCGAGCAGACCGACGAGCCGGCCCCGCCTCGACAGCACCCTGATCAGCCCTCCTGATCGCTTTCGCGGCGACGCACACCGAAGCCGGGACCACCTGCCGGCGAAGCCGGGACCACACTGCCGGCGACGCCCAGGTTGAGCTGCCGGCGAAGCCGGGGCTGAGCTGGCGGCGAAGCCCAGGTTGGGCTGGCGGACCGGCGCGTCCCGGCTCATCGGGGTTCGCCGTGCCGCTCACCGTCCCGGTGGGTCGGCCCAGCCACCGAGCCGGGGCACACCCGGCTGACCACCGTTCATCCCGGGCAGGTCCGAGGCACCCGGCCGGTCGCCTGCCATCCCGAACCCGCCCGACGGACCCGGCTGAGCACCGGGTGTCCCCGGCACGCCCGACGTTCCGCCGGCTGTTCCCGGCACGCCCGACGTTCCGCCGGCTGTTCCCGGCACGTCTGGCCGGTCGCCGCCCAGGCGAGGGGCGGCGACTCGTGGCCGCCGCGGCGTGCCGACCGGCTCGGTCCCCGCCGCCCACCAGCGCCGCGACGCCCACCCGGCGAGACCTGCTCCGACGGCGTTCAGCAGGATGTCGTCGACCGAGCTGACCCGCCCGATGTTCAGGACGTACTGGAGGACCTCCACGGTGGTGGAGGCGACGGCGCCGAGCAGGACGAGCCGCCCGAGCCGGGCCAGCGCGGCGTACCGGATCGGGGCGAAGAAGCCCAGCGCGGCGAAGACCAGCAGGTTACCCACGGTCTGGCCGGCCACCCAGCCCGCCGGCATGGTGCGGACCTGATCGATCAGGTCGCTGAAGGGGATGAGGTGGACCAGCCGCGCGTGTGAACGCGGAGTGAGGGTCAGCCACAGCCACGGCAGTGTGCCGGCCAGCATGCCGGCCTCGGCCAGACAGCGCCGCCCGGCGGTGCGGCCGGGGAGACCGCACCGGCGGCACCACCGGTAGCGGATGACCGCCACCGCGCCGGCGCAGACCAACCCGAGCACCGTGACGACAAGCGTCCCCGCCCAGACCCAATCCACTCCGGCAGGTTATCGGGCGACGGCCCGCCCCGGACCGGCTCCGCCGAGCACGGACCCTCGGTCACCGGAAGCCGGTACTGTGTGCGAGCCCACAGCCGCGGTGGCGCGCCACTCTCGGTGGCACACCACCGCGCGCCGTCGGTCGCACCACGCGGCACCAGGTCACCGCCGGCGCCGGCGCCGGCGTCACGCCAGCGCACCGCGCCAGATCACCGCGCGGTGTACGTACGTCAGCGCGGCGGGATCACGCCACCGGGCTGGTCACCCCGCACGATCGGGGACCGGACCAGGTTGCCCCACTCGGTCCAGGATCCGTCGTAGTTGCGGACCTGCGGATAGCCGAGCAGGTGGTGCAGTACGAACCAGGTGTGGCTCGACCGTTCGCCGATCCGGCAGTACGCGATCACGTCGTCCGCCTCGGACAGCCCGAGCTGGTCGGCGTAGATGGCCCGCAGTTCGTCCGCGCTCTTGAACGTACCGTCGTCATTGGCCGCCGACTTCCACGGCTTGCTGACCGCACCCGGGATGTGGCCGCCGCGCAGCGCCCCCTCCTGCGGGTAGTCCGGCATGTGCAGCATCTCGCCGGTGTACTCGCCCGGAGACCGGACGTCCACCAGCGGCCGGCCGGCGGCGATGTGCGCCAGCACCTGATCGCGGTACGCCCGGATCGGCGCGTCGTTCCGGCTCGGCACCGGGTAGTCGGCGCCCGGTCGGTCGGTCTTCTCCCGGGTCAACTCGCGCCCCTCGGCGACCCACTTCTGCCGGCCACCGTTCAGCAGCCGTACGTCGGGGTGGCCGAAAAGCGAGAACACCCAGAGGGCGTACGCGGCCCACCAGTTGAAATTGTCGCCGTAGAAGACGACCGTGTCGTCGCGGCCGATCCCCTTGCGGGCGCACAGTTCGGCGAAAGACTCCGCGTCCAGGTAGTCGCGGGTGGTCTGGTCGTTCAGCTCGGTGTGCCAGTCGACCTTGACCGCGCCGGGGATGTGGCCGGACTCGTAGAGCAGGACATCCTCATCGGACTCGACCACCACGAGGCCGGGCGCGCCGAGGTTGTCGGCGAGCCATTCGGTGGTCACCAGGCGGCTCGGATCGGCGTACGACTGGAGTTCGGGACTGGGATCGTTCGGCACTGGCATGAGCCCAACGTACGCCGATCGGTCCGGACCCGGCGGACGGACCGGTCAGCCCTGTCCCGACGCACCGATCAGCCCTGCGCCGCTGCACCCGGTCAACCCTGCGCGGCTGCACCGGCCAGCGACCGCGCCGGGAAGGCACCGGCAGAGCGAGTCGTTAACAGGGGGCCCCTGCTATACAAAAAGCGATAACAGGGTGCCCTTCCTTTCAGTCGGTGAGCGGTCCGAGCAGCGGGCGTTTGGCCGAGACGGTGTCCCCGGAGGACCGGCCGGTGAGGCGCCGCCGGATCCACGGCGCCAGGTGTTGACCGGCCCAGCGAAGGTCGGCGCCCCGGGCGGCCAGCCACGGCGTGGGGGCCGGTCGGGGCGGCACCAGCAACCAGTCGGGTTCGCACTCGACGCCCAGCGCGGTGAGCACGTGTCCGGCCACCCGGCGGTGCCCAGCCGGGGACAGGTGCAGCCGGTCCGGCCCCCACAGCGCCGGGTTCAGGAACTCGTCGTCGGCGAACAGGTCGACCATGATCGCGCCGTGCCGCTCGGCGGTCTCGCCCACCGCCTGGTTGAGGATCGCCACCCGAGGGGCGACCAGCCGCTGCCCCGGCAACCGGGCCATCACGTCGGCGAATCGGAAGACGATCACGTCGGCGCCGGTCGCCCGCAGTTCCCCGATCACCCGGTCGAACCGGGCCGCCAGGGTCTCCCCGTCGAAGGAGCGGCGCAGCACGTCGTTTCCGCCGGCCGCGAAGCTGATCAGGTCCGGCTTCATCGCCAGCGCCGCCGGCACCTGCTCGGCCACCACGTTCGGGAAGACCCGGCCGCGGATCGCCAGGTTGGCGTACCCGAAGTCGGGCCCGGCCTCGGCGGCCAGCCGGACCGCCACCAGATCCGCCCAACCCCGGTAGGTGCCGTCGGGGTACGGATCGTCCATGCCCTCGGTGAAGCTGTCCCCGACGGCAACGAAACTGCGCCAGCGCACGCCCGACCTCCGACCCGCAGCTTCCAATCTTTCGCGCCGCTCAGTCTGGCACCCCACCTCCCACCCCCTCCCCACCCACACCCACCCTGTGGCGCCCCCCACCCCCCACCCCATCCCTCGTTGATCATGAAGTTACCTCCGATTTGGAGATCAAAAAGGCCGCTAACTTCATGATCAACCCAGGTTGGGTACGTAAACTTCGGCAATGCTGCTTCGCATGTCGAGCCTGCTGATCCGGACGCTGCGCGAGGATCCGGCCGACGCGGCGGCACCGAGCCATCGGCTGCTGGTCCGCGCCGGGTTCATCCGGCGGATCGGTCCGGGCGGCGGCTTCGGTTGGCTGCCGCTGGGCCGGCTGGTCCTGGACCGGGTCACCGAGGTCATCCGAACCGAACTGGCCGCGGTCGGCGGCCAGGAGGTGCTGTTCCCGACCCCGGAACCCCGGTACGCCCCGGAGCCCGTGGAGCTGGCCGCCGCGCTGGTCCGGGACGTGGGCCCGTCGCACCGGAACCTGCCGCTGCTGCTGTTCGGGCTGCGCACCGGGTTCCGGGACGACGCCCGTCCCCGGGGCGGCCTGCTGCGGTCGCGCGAGTTCCTGGCCGCCGACGCCTACTCCTTCGATCTCGATCCGGCCACCTCGTCGACGGCGTACCACCGGGTGCGGTCGGCGTACCAGCGCATCTTCGAGCGGCTGGACGTGGCGTACGAGTGTGTTGCCGCAGCCCCCGGCGGGTCGAGCGCCGAGGAGTTCCTGGCGCCCGCCGAAGCGGGCGAGGACACCTTCGTACGCTGCACCCAGTGCCACTACGCGGCCACCACGGTGGCGGTCACCACCCCGCCCTCGGCGCCCGCCGACCCGGGGACGCATCCCGCGCTCAGCACACACGACACGCCGGACACCCCGACCATCGCGGCGTTGGTGACGGTGGCCAACGCGCGCCGGCTGGGCGGCCGGGCCGACTGGAAACCGGCGGACACGCTCAAGAACGTCGTCCTCACCGCGCGCCGGCCGGGCTCGACGGAGTCGGAGCTGCTGGTGGTGGGTGTGCCGGGCGACCGGGAGGTGGACCTGCGCCGGGTCGCCGCAGCCCTGTACCCGGTGTCGGTGGCCCTGTTCGACGACTTCGCCTCCCGGCCCGACCTGGTACGCGGATACCTCGGCCCGCAGGCGCTGGCCAAGCTCGGCATCCGTTATCTGGTCGACCCCCGGGTCGTGGCCGGGTCCGCCTGGCTGACCGGCGCGAACGAGCCGGGGCGGCATGCCATGGATGTGGTGTGCGGTCGTGACTTCGTGCCGGACGGCACGATCGAGGCCGCCGAGGTGCGGGCCGGGGACCCGTGCCCGGCGTGCCGGGGCGGCATCCTCACCCTCCGCCGGGGCATCGAGCTGGGCAGTCTCTCCGAACTCGGCCGCCGGGTCACCGACGCGCTCGCCGTGGAGGTGGCCGGGCCGCAGGGTCGACCGGTCCGGCCGGTGATGGGCGGGTACGGCATCGAGGTGTCCCGCCTGGTCGCGGCCGTCGCCGAACAGCACCACGACGATCGGGGGCTGGCCTGGCCGCCGGCGGTCGCGCCGTGCGACGTACACGTTGTGGCAGCCGGCAAGGGCCCGCAGCCGGCGGCGGCGGCGGACCTGGCGGAGCAGCTCGTCGCGGCCGGGCACCGGGTCCTGCTGGACGACCGCGGGATGTCACCGGGGGTCGCGTTCGCCGACGCCGAGCTGATCGGCATCCCTCGCACCGTCGTGGTCGGGCGCCGACTGACCGAGGGGTACGTCGAGGTCCGGAACCGGGCCACCGGTGAACGAACGGACGTACCGGTGACCGACGTACCACGGTTGAACCCGGTGCCGTGGCGGGTATGAGTAGCCGTGGCCGAGGCGGCGACCACGGCCAAGCGCTTTCGAAGGTGGAGGCTCCCCCATGACTCAGTACCGGGTCAGCGACGTGATGACGAAGCAGGTGGTCTACCTGTCCGCGGACACCCCGTTGGACGAGGCGGCCAAGGCGATGCAGGATGCCGACATCGGCGACGTGGTGGTGACCGACGGCGCGTCGATCATGGGCATGGTGACCGACCGCGACATCGTGGTGCGGGCGGTCGCCGAACGGAAAGACCCGGCCAGCACCTCGATCGGTTCGATCACCAAGCGCGAGGTGGTGATGATCGACCAGAGTTCGACGGCGTCGGAGGCGGCCGCCCTGATGCGGGACCGTGGCGTACGCCGGGTGCTGGTCTGCGACGCGGACCGACAACTGGTGGGCATCGTCTCCCTGGGCGATCTGGCCGTCCGGATGGATCCGGAATCGGCGCTCGGAGAGATCAGCGGGCAGGCGGCAAACGACTGACCTGCCTGCGCAGTAGCCTTTTCGGCATGTCGTCACCCAAGGCCATGCCGGCGAAGCTCGGCGAGATCGTCGAGGAGTTCGCCTCGGCGCCACGGGACGTCGTCCTGGAGATGCTGCTCGAATACTCCGACGCCGTCCCGCCGCTGCCCGAGTCGCTGGCCGACCGGACCGGCATGGAGCAGGTGCCGGAGTGCCAGACCGCGTTCTTCCTGCGTGCCGAGGTGAACCCGGACCGGACCGTGACCACCTGGTTCGACTGCCCGCCCGAGGCGCCGACCACCCGGGCGTTCGCCGGCATCCTGGCCGAGGGTCTGGCCGGGGCCAGCGCCGAGGAGGTGCTCGCGGTACCGGACGACCTCTACCAACGGATGGGCCTGGCCCAGGCGATCAGCCCACTGCGGGTACGCGGCGGCACCGCCATCCTGGGCCGACTCAAGCGCCAGGTACGCGACCAGATCACCGCCTGAACGCACCCGGAGCCGAGCCGGACGCACAGCCCGGGGACCATCGCTGACGCGAGTCATTGTTTCACGTGCAACAGTATTGATGGCCGCAGATAAAGCCAGCCCACCCGGACCGACAGTCCAGGTTGGTCCCGGCAGAACCACCAGGACCAACCGGACCGACAAGACCGCAAAGATCAAGCTGGTCGTGCCAACCCGTCCACGACCCGCGCGTTCGCCAGTACCCCGAGCGCCGGTCCGGGAAGCACGATTTTGCTGTGCCGGACCCCGGATCCGATGACGACGTGTGGCACGGCAACGACCCGGGCATCGACCAGCAGCGGCCAGTCGTCCGGCAGACCGATCGGGGTGATCCCGCCGTACTCCATACCGGTCAGCCGCACCGCGTCGTCCATCGGGGCGAAACTCGCCTTCCGCACGTCCAGCAGCCGCCGGACCGTACCGTTGACGTCGGCTCGGGTGGTGGCCAGCACCACGCAGGCGGCGTAGCGGATCTGCCCTTCCCGCTTCCCGGCCACCACCACGCAGTTCGCCGAGACGTCCAGGCCAACCTCGTACGCCGAGCAGAACGCGGCGGTGTCGGCCAGCGTGGCGTCGATCGGCGCGACCAGCACGTCGTCGGCCCGCACCGGAGCGTCGGGCGGCCACCCCGCGACCGCTTCGGCGACGGCCGGAGCCAACAGGTCGGTACGGGTCAGAGCCGGTTCGGTCTTCAGGGTGCCCAACATGCCGCGATCCTCGCATCCGGCCGGTGAACCCGCTGGCCGGGACGCGCTGACGTTCCGGCGTCGGCACCGACGCGACGATCAGAGGCGGGCCGGGTGGAAGTGCCCGGGACGGGTCAACCGCCGGCCAGGTAGGCGTTCTCCCGGTCGAAGGTGCGCTCCTCGAGTGCCGCTCGCCGATCGGCGAGCAGCGTTTCCTCGTGAAGCCGATGGATGTCCTGGAGAGCGTGCCGGATGGACATCCGGACCACCCCGTACAGGAAAACGAAGCCCGCGCAGTAGAGCAGCAGCGCTGTCACCAGTGCGATCATGACGTCACCGTAGAAGGCCACAAAGACGAATCCGACTCACTTCGGCGCGGCGTCCCCCGACCGGGTGACAGGACAGCGTCCGACCCGACGCCGGCGGTCGCGGCGACCCGACGCCACCCAGCCGGCCGGTCCGCGCGACCCGACGCCACCCAGCCGCGACGCGATACCGCGTGGTCGGATGTCGTTCAGTGGGGTGGTGCCGGCGGCCGGACCAGACCGACCTGATAGGCGTACACCACGGCCTGCACCCGGTCCCGCAGGCCGAGCTTGGCCAGGATCGCCGAGAGGTGGGTCTTCACGGTGGCCTGGCTCACGAACAGCCGCCCGGCGATCTCCGCGTTGGACAGTGCCTCGGCGACCAGGGTCAGTACTTCGACCTCGCGCGGGGTGAGCCCGGTCAGCGCGGGCGGCGGCTCGGCGGGTCCCGGCAGGCGGTCGGCGAACCGGTCCAGCAGCCGGCGGGTCACCGTCGGCGCGAGCAGTGCCTCGCCCCGGGCCACCACCCGGATCGCCTCGACCAGCGCAGCCGGCCGGGTGTCCTTGAGCAGGAACCCGCTGGCTCCCGCGCGCAGCGCCGAGTAGACCAGCTCGTCCAGGTCGAACGTGGTGAGCATGACGATCCGGGCCGGATTGCCGGCCCGGACGAGCCGCCGGGTCGCCTCGATGCCGTCCATCCGGGGCATCCGGATGTCCATCAGCAACACGTCCGGCCGCGTCCGTTCGGCCAGGGCCACCGCCTCGACGCCGTCGGCGGCGGTGCCGACCACGGTGAGGTCGTCCCGCGCGTCCACGATCATCTCCAGGCCGGCCCGGACCAGATCCTGGTCGTCGGCGAGCAGCACCTTCGTTGTCACCGCGCCTCCACCGGCAGGATGGCGCGGACCCGGAACCCGCCGCCGGGTCGCGGGCCGGCGTCCAGGGTGCCGCCGAACGACCTGGCCCGCTCCCGCATGCCCACGATCCCGTGCCCCCCGCCGGACGACTGCCAGCCGACGGAGACCGCGCCGTCGTCCACCACCTCCAGTTCCAGCTCCGAATCCTGGTAGCCGATCCGTACGTCGGCCCGGGTGGCCCGGCCGTGCCGCAGGGTGTTGGTCAGTGACTCCTGCACGATCCGGTACGCCGACAGCTCGATCCCGCCGGGCAGCCGGTCGGGTCCGAGCCCGGTCCGGCGCAGCCGTACGTCGAGCCCGGCCGCCCGTACCGTGTCGGCCAGGGTGTCCAGCTGGGCGAGGCCGGGTTGCGGGGCGGTCCCGTCCGCGCCGTCCTCCGGGGCGAGGGTGTTCAACATGGTGCGCAGCTCGGTCAGGGCCGCGCTCGCGGCGTGCCGGATGGTGCCGAGCGCCGCCCGGGCCCGCTCGGGTCGCAGGTCGAACACGTCCTCGGCGGCGCCGGCCTGCACGGCGATGACCGACACGTGGTGGGCCACCACGTCGTGCAGTTCCCGGGAGATCCGTTCCCGTTCCCGTTCCACTATCCGTACCCGTTCGGCGGCCCGCCGCTGAGCATGGCCGCGTTGCAGTTCGCCGACGGCCCAGCCGAAACCGAGGCCGATCGCGGCGAGCAGCAGATCCCGCCACCCACCGGTGGCCAGTTTCCACGGCACGGGCAGGACGAGCACGGCCAGGGCGATCAGGGAGACGCGCGGCGGTCGCAGCCGGGCGAGGTAGCTCAGTGGGGCGGCCACCAGGCCGAGCCAGCCGATCTCGGGGGCCAGCGCCTCCAGGCCGACCCCCGCCACGGCGGCCACTGCCAGCGCGTACTCCGGTCGCCGGCGGATCCACAGCAGCGAACTGGCCTGCCCGGCGGCGAGTGCGCACCCGAAGGCGATTCCGCCGGGGGTACGCGGCCCGGTGGTCGTGCCGGCCAGGCCGACGACCAAGCCGGCGAAGACGACGGCGGCCAACCCGCCATCGATGATCCAATACGTCCTCGTCCTGGGTCTGCGGCATGACATGTTCGCATGTTAGGTGGCCGACGAGCGGCAGTTCATCGGCCGCGAGACGGAGAAATGGCCCGGTCCTCGGCCCGGTGACGGAGGCCGGAACCGGTCCAGCTGGCGATACCGGAGCGGGCGTGGTCGCCCCTAGCGTTGTCCGGGTCGGACCGGTCGGGGGCCGGTCCGGCACCGATCGCGCCCGCCCCGCTCACCACGCCGAGCACGCCCGGTACATCCCGTCCTTCGCGTCCATCCGGTCCATCCGGTCCATCCGGTCCATCCCGTCCTTCGGGCCCTTCCGGTCCTCCCGGTCCTCCCGTCCTTCCGGTCCTCCCCGTCCTTCCGGTCCTCCCCGTCCTTCCGGTCCACTCGGCACGCCCAGCGCGTGCGCCCGGCATACCCATCGCGCCCAACCGAAAGGTCCAGCCATGTCCACCGTCAGCACCGCCGCAACCCCGACCACCACCTGGCGCACCCGCGCATCGACGATCCTGTTCGCGACGCTTGCCACCCTCATCGTCTGGGTGATCGTGGATCCGCTCGTCGGGGTCGATCTGCTGGCCCGCACCGGTGGGATCGACCAGCCGGTCCGTCCGGTGGCGGTGGCCGTGACCACCGTGCTGGCCGGGTTGGCTGGCTGGGCCCTGCTCGCCCTGCTCGAGCGCCTCACCCGGCGGGCCCGGACCTGGTGGACCGGGATCGCCGTGGTGGTCGCGCTGCTCTCACTGGCCGGACCGCTCAGCGGTGGCGTAGGCACCGGAGCGAAGCTGTCGCTTGCCGCCCTGCATCTCGTGGCGGCGGCCGTGATCATCCCGCTGTTCCGCCAATCCTCCCCAACCCGCTGACCCCCACCCCAACCCGCTGACCCCATCCCAACCCGCTGACCCCCGCCCCAACCCCACGGACTCCACTACAACCCCACGGACTCCGCCCCAACCCGACGGACTCCGCCGGCACTCGCCGTTCCACCAGATCTTGGAATCCGGTAGCCCCTACCGGGGTACGAGGACTCCAAGATCTCGGAGCCGCTTACCGGGGACCGGGGACCGGGACCGGGGACCGGGACCGGGGACGGGGACGGGGACGGGGACGGGGACGGGGACGGGGACCGGGGACCGGGGACGGGGACCGGGACCGGCTGGTGGGCGGTCGGAGCAGGCGACCGATCGTGGGGTTCGGGGTCAGGTGGCTTCCGCTGCCTCGCCCAGGCCGCGGGCCAGCCCGGACATGTGCTGGTCCGCGAGCAGGTGTCCGGCGGTGATCACCAGGGCCAACGGCCACTCGATCACCTGGAGCAACGCGAGCGCGCCCATCCCGGCGTAGTAGGCGAGCTTGTCCGGCGGTGGTACCGCCATGGAACCGATCAGTGGCAGGTTGACCCGATGGGCGTACCGGCGTAGCACGGCCACCGCGTCGGGTCGGTCCAGCAGTGCGGTCATCGTTCCTCCCCAGGGTCTGCGCGACCCCGGCCGTATTCCACCTCACGCCCGGTCCATACCGCCCGGCACGGGAAACCTGTCATCGGCCACCGGGGACACGCGGCCGATGCCTGAGACCGCACCGCCACCAACCGGGACCGCACCGCCGGCAACCCGGGAACGCACCGCCACCACCCGGGGACACGCGGCCGGCAACCCGGGAACGCACCGCCGGCAACCCGAGAACCACCACCAGCAACCCGGGAACGCATCGCAGGCAACCCGAGAACGCATCGCCGGCAACCCGGGGACGGGCCAGCGGCAACCCGGCGGCGATCGGGAAATTGGCCGGCTCGACCGGGCATGTCTGGTCGATCACCGGGAAACCGGGGCAACCCGATCAGTCAGGACCCGGGAGGCGGTATGGCGTACCGATGACCGCGCAGGGTTGGATTCCCGGCCGGCTGACCGTGCCCATCCGGTTGCCCGGCCTGTTGGCCGGGCTCTCGAAGGAGACCCTCACCGGGATGTCCCGGGGCGCCACAGCGACCGCGTCCAGGTTGGCCGCCGCGGCCGGGGTCAACGGTCGCGGCGTCTGGTCCCGGCCCGGACGGCACCACATCGAGGTACACGGCGTCTCCCAGCCCGGCGGCGAACGCCTCGCCCGGCAGGTGGAGCAGGCCCTGTCCGCGCTGCCGGGCGTGGCGTGGGCCCGGGTCAACGGGCCGTCCGGCCGGGTGGTGGTCGCGGTGACTCCGCCGGAACCCCGGCTCCGGGATCTGATGGCCACGATAGGGGCGGTGGAGCGCCGGGACGGCCTGGCGCCGGAGACCGACTGCGTCCCGCCGCACCCGCCCGAGGAGGGGCCCCGGACCCGGCGGGCGCTGTCCACGATCGCCGCCGACGCGCTCGGGCTGAGCCTGGCCGCCGCTACCCGAGTGCTGCCGTTCACCCCGCTGCCCGGCGAACTGGCCAACCTGATCAACGTCGTCGACCTGCACCCCCGGCTGCACGACCTCGCCGGCCGGGGCCTGCGACCGGACCGGGCCAACTCGGCGTTTCCGCTGGTCGAGGCCCTGCTTCAGGGTCTGGCCGGCGGTTGGGCGGGCACCGCGCTGGACGGCGCGCAGCGGATCCTGCAATGGAGCGAGGCCCGCGCCCAGCTCGCGGCGTGGAACCGGGCCGAACCACAGCTCGCCGGCACCCCCGAGCGGGCCGCCGCGCCGCCGTGCCCGGCCGACCGGCCCCGGCGGAAACCGGACGGACCCGTCGAGCGGTACGCGAACCGGGTCCTGGCCACCGGTGGACTGGCCGCCCTCGGGGCGTTGCCACTGTTGGGCGGCAAGCGGGCCACCGCCCTGGGGCTGTCCACGCTGCCCAAGGCGGGGGCGTCGGGTCGGGAGGGCTACGCCGCGTACCTCGGTCGCACGCTGGCCCGGCGCGGTGTGATCGCGATGGACCGGGGAGTGCTGCGCGAGCTGGACCGGATCGACACGCTCGTGCTGGACGAGCAGGTGTTGCGCTCCCCGCGCGGCACCCTGACCGACCTGGTGCCGCTGCCGGGGACCGACGCCGAGGACGTGGCCGTACGCACGTTCGCGCTGTTCGACCCGGACGATCCACACCGGGTACGCGAGGACGACGGCTGGCGGCTGGGCCCGCTGACCGGTCTGGCGTTGCGCGGCCGGACCGGCGTACGGGAGGCCCGCCGACTCGGTGCCGACGGCGGCACCGTGCTGGGACTGGCCGAGCGGGACCGGTTGGCCGCGGTGGTGCGGGTGGACCCGGAACCGGCGCCCGGAGCCGACGCGCTGCCGGCGGCCGCCAGACGATCCGAATTGCGAATCCTCGTCGCCGGTCCGGAGGACCAGCGGTACGGCTACGCCGACGGCCGGATCCCGGGTGGCGACCGGTTGTTCTCCTCGGTGCGCGGGCTGCAGGCCGAGGGCGCCATGGTGATGCTGGTGTCCCGGGACGGCCGGGCGCTGGGCGCGGCCGACTGCGGGCTCGGGGTGTGGCAACCCGGTGACGACCCGCCGTGGGGCGCGCACCTGCTGGTCGGTCCGGACCTGGAGACGGCCGCGCTGGTGGTCGACGCCGCCGGGTTGGCCCGGCGGGTGTCCCGGCAGAACGTCCGGCTCGCCGCCGTGGGCACCGGGGTCGGCGCGCTGGCCGCGCTGACCGCCGCCCCCGCCCGGCTGCCGCAGCTGACCATGGACGCGGTCAACGGCGCCGCCGCCGTGGCTCTGGTGAACGGTGCGTGGCGGGCCCGCCAGCTTCCCGGACAACCGGTCAAGACCCCCGGGCCGGCGGTGCCGTGGCACCTGATGCCCGTGCCGACCGTGCTGGCCCGGTTGGGCACCGACCCCGTTGGTCTCGGCTCGGCGGAGGCCGAACGACGGGGACGGGGGGACTCGACCGGGACGCCGGGCCCGCTGGGTCTGCGCCGGGCGTTCGTCGAGGAGCTGGCGAACCCGCTCACGCCGGTGCTGGCCGGTGGCGCGGCGCTGTCGGCCGTCGTCGGCTCGCCGGTGGACGCCGGCCTGGTGGGCGGGGTGATCGGGCTGTCCGCGCTGGTCGGCGCCGTGCAGCGGGTCCGCACCGAACGGTCGCTGGCCGAGCTGCTGTCCCGGTCGGCGGTGACCGCCACGGTCCGGCGGGACGGCACCGAGCGGGTGGTCTCGGCGGCCGAACTGGTGCCCGGCGACGTCGTGCTGCTGACTCCGGGTGACGCGGTTCCGGCCGACTGCCGGCTCATCGAGGCGGACGGGTTGGAGGCTGACGAGTCGTCACTGACCGGAGAATCCCTGCCGGTCGCCAAGTCGCCCCGCCCGGTGGTCGCCGCCGCGGTCGCCGAGCGGCATTCGATGCTCTACGACGGCACCACGATCGCGGCCGGCCGAGCCGTCGCCGTCGTGGTGGCCACCGGACTGGACACCGAGGTCGGCCGGGGGATGGCGTTGGTCCGCGAGGCGCCCCCGTCCACCGGGGTGGAGCAGCGGCTCGGCCGGCTGACCCGGACCGTCCTCCCGCTGGCGGCCGGCGCGGCGGTCTCGGTGGCCGGGGCGGGACTGCTGCGGGGCGTACCACTGTCCGAGTCGGCGGCGACCGCCGCGAACCTGGCGGTGGCGTCCGTGCCGGAGGGGTTGCCGTTCCTGGTTGGCGTGGCCCAGTTGTCGGCGGCCCGGCGGCTGGCCGAGCACGGCGCCCTGGTCCGCAATCCCCGCACGATCGAGGCGCTGGGCCGGGTGGACGTGCTCTGCTTCGACAAGACCGGCACCCTCACCGAGGGCCGGCTGCGGCTGGCCGGCGTGGGCGACGGCCACCGATACGCCCCGACCGACGCCTTGGACGACGACCTGCGGGACGTCCTGTCGGCGGCCCTGCGCGCCACCCCGGCGGCCGGTGCCGAGGAGGAGTTGCCGCAGCAGACCGACCGGGCGGTGGTGGCCGGGGCCCGCGAAGCCGGACTCGGGACGGAGATTGGGTGTCCGGGCTGGCGGCCGGCGGACTCGCTGCCGTTCGAGCCGTCCCGGGGTTACCACGCGACGGTCGGGGCCTGTGCCGACGGCTTCCTGCTGACCGTGAAGGGCGCGCCGGAGCGGATCCTGCCACGCTGCCGGGACCGCCGGATCGGTCGGCGGGTCGAGGCGCTCGGCGAGGCGGACCGGCACGCCCTGGACCGGGCCCTGGACCAGCTCGCCGGTGGCGGGCACCGGGTGCTCGCGGTCGCCCAGCGGTCCGTACCGGACGCCCGGGTGACGGACGAGGAGGTGGACGGGCTGACGTTCCTGGGCTTCCTGGCCATCGCGGACGGGATCCGGGCCAGCGCGGCCCCCGCGGTGCGCCGGATTCGTGCCGCCGGCGTACACACCATCATGATCACCGGAGATCACCCGGCCACCGCCGAGGCGATCGCCTCGATCATCGGTACCGACGGCGACCGGCAGCGGGTCAGTACGGGCGGCGAACTGGACACGCTGGACGACGACGCGCTGGGCGAGCGCCTGATGCACATCGACGTGGTGGCCCGGTGCACGCCAACCCACAAGGTGCGGATCATCCAGGCGTTGCGTGGTTGCGGCCGGACGGTGGCGATGACCGGTGACGGCGCGAACGACGCTCCGGCGATCCGGCTGGCCGACGTCGGCATCGCCCTCGGTCAACGGGGCACCCCGGCCGCGCGGGCCGCCGCCGACCTGGTGGTGACCGATGACCGGCTGGAGACGATCATCGCCACGCTGATCGAGGGCCGCGCCATGTGGTCCTCGGTACGCCACGCGCTGAGCATCCTGGTCGGCGGCAACCTGGGGGAGATCGCGTTCAGCGTGCTGTCCGCGGCCGTGTCCGGCCGGTCGGCGTTGAACGGGCGGCAACTGCTGCTGGTGAACCTGCTCACCGATCTGGCGCCGGCGATGGCGATCGCGATCCGGCCACCCACGGGGAACGGGGACGACCTGCTGGCCGAGGGCCCGGACACCTCGCTGGGCAGCACCCTCAACCACGAGGTGGCGCTGCGGGCCGCCGCCACCACGCTCGGCGCCACCACCGGTTGGACGATCGCCCGCTACACCGGACGGCGACAGCGGGCCGGCACCATCGCCCTGGCATCGCTGGTCGGCAGCCAACTCGGCCAGACCGTGCTGGCCGGCGGCGCGAGTCCACCGGTGCTGCTGGCCACGGCCGCCTCGGTCGTCGCCCTCGCGGCCATCGTGCAGACGCCGGGGCTGAGCCAGTTCTTCGGTTGCACCCCGCTCGGCCCGGTCGGCTGGTCGATCGCCGCGGGCAGCGCGGTGGGCGCCACGCTGGCGAACACCACGCTCGCCCGCCGGATCATCGATCTGACCCCCGGCGACGGCTCATCGGCCGCCGGGGAGGATTCGCCGACCCCCGAGGCGGACTCTTCGACCCCCGGAACGGACTCTTCGACCCCCGAGGCGGACTCACCTGCCCCCGGGGCGGGCTCGCCGCCCCCCGGTTCGGAGCGACCGGTCCGGGAGAAGGGCTCGCCGGCTCTCGCTTCGGAGCGGCCGGCCCGGGAGAAGGGCTCGCCGACCCCGGCGGGGTGAGCGGACACGCGGTCTACCCTTGGCGGATGTCCTCCGAGCAGACCGGGGCCGTGGAGACCGGGGCCGTGCACAGCCGGACCGCGTCAAGCAGGGCCGCGCTGAGCGGGGCTGCCCGGACCGGTTGGACGTGGCGGCGGCCGGTCCGGTCGGCGTGGCGGCTGCTCGGCGACCCCGGCGGGTCCTGGCGTTCGGCGCTGTTCGATCTCTCGGTCTCGGCCCTGGTCGTGCTGTTCACGCTGATCTCCTCCAGCGTCGCCCAGCGGTGGGACCTGTTGACCATCGGCTTCGGGATGACGCTGGCGATACTGGTCCGGCGGCGCTGGCCACTGGCCGTGATGGCCGTGGTGAGCGCGTTGGCGCTGCTCCAGGTGGTGCTCTTTCCGCCGAGGAACGACCCGATGCCGTTCGACATCGCCGTGCTGATCGCGATGTACTCCGTGGTCAAGTACGCCGAGCAGCGCTGGCACGGCTACCTGGCCGCCGGTCCGGTGGCGATCGGCGTGGTGATCGAGGTGGTCCGGCACGCCCGCGGCACCGCCCAGGTGTTGTCGTCGGCGGTGTTCCTCACCGCCGTCAGCACCGGGGTGTGGCTCGTCGCGTACACCGTACGGACCCGCAGGCTGTTCACGGCCAGCCTCCAGGAGCGGGCACTCACCGCCGAGCGGGAACGGGACCAGTTGGCCCGACTAGCGGTCGCGGACGAGCGGGCGGCGATCGCCCGGGAACTGCACGACATCGTGGCGCACAGCCTGTCGGTGATGATCGTGCAGGCCGACGGCGCGAGCTTCGCGCTGGCCCGGGACCCGGAGCTGGCCGGCAGCGCCATCCGGCAGGTGGCCGCCACCGGCCGGGAGGCGCTGGACGACATGCGGCGGCTGGTGGAGGTGCTGCGCGGCACCGGTACGGCTGACCCGGGTGGGGTAGCGGCCGCCGGCCCGGATCCGGACGGTACCGGGGCTGGCGGATCAACCGGCGTCCACCGCGCGGCCGGTGCCGGCGACTCGACCGGCGCCGGCGACACGAACGGCGCCGGCGACACGAACGGTGCCGGCGACACGAACGGCGCCGGCGACACGACTGGTACCGGCGGCATCGGCGCCGCCGCGATCCAACCGACCGGCCCGGACCGCCGCCGGGTGGGGCTCGCGGAGTTGCCCGCGCTCTTCGACCGGGCCAGGTCCGCCGGTCTGCGGGTCGAGGCCAGCCTGGATACGACCGGAGCCGAGCTGTCGCCGGCTCTCGATCTGACCCTCTACCGGCTCATCCAGGAAGGGCTGACCAACGTACTGCGGCACGCCGGTCCGGCCGCCCGGGTCAACCTGCAGATCGCCCGAGGGGACGGACTCATCACCATGGAGCTGACCGACGATGGTGCCGGCCGGTTGGCCGGACCGCCGCGCCGACCCGGCGGACACGGTCTGGTCGGCATGCGCGAGCGGGTGGCCGTACACGGTGGCACCTGTACGGCCGGGCCGGTCCTGGGTGGTGGCTGGCGGGTGACCGCGGCCCTGCCCTGGTCCGGTGGCACCACCGGACCGACCGCGACCGGGCGGCCCGACCTGCGCACCGGCACCGACGCCGACCAGGCCGGCCCCGACCGAGCCGGCTCCGATTACGCCGACCCGAGCCGACGGACCGGCGCCGTTCCGAGCCGACACACCGGCACCGAGCCGAGCTTGCGCACCGGCACCGAGCCGAGCTTGCGCACCGGGACGGAGCCCGAGCCAGCCGTCATCGACCGGACGCGGGTCGAGGTGACCGGATGACGATCCGGGTCGCGATCGTGGATGACCAGCCGCTGGTCCGCGCCGGCTTCCGGATGGTCCTGGGCTCCCAGCCGGACATCGAGGTGGCCGGCGAGGCCGGTGACGGTGCCGAGGCGCTACGGCTGCTCGCCCGCACCCCGGTCGACGTGGTGGTGATGGACATCCGGATGCCGGTGCTGGACGGGGTGGAGGCGACCCGGCGGCTGCGCGCCACCGGACCGGACGCGCCGAAGGTGCTGGTGCTGACCACGTTCGACACCGACGCGGACGCGTTCGCGGCGTTGCAGGCCGGCGCCAGCGGCTTCCTGCTCAAGAACGTACCGCCGGAGGAGCTGCTGAACGCCATCAAGGTGGTGGCCGCCGGGGAGTCGGTGGTGGCGCCCCGGGTCACCCGCCGGCTGCTGGACCGGTTCGCCGACCAACTGGTGCCGCCGACCGGGGTGGTCGACTCGGGTGACGGGTTGGACAGCCTCACCGAGCGGGAACGTGAGGTGCTGCTCCTGGTCGCCCAGGGGCTGTCCAACGCCGAGATCGCCCGGAGCATCCATGTCGCGGAGACCACCGTGAAGACGCATGTGGGACGGATCCTCACCAAGCTTGAGCTGCGGGACCGGGTCCAGATCGTGGTGCTCGCGTACGAGCGGGGCCTGATCCGCCCCACCCCCGGCGCCTGACCCGCCCCTTTCGGGGTTGATCATGAAGTTAACCGGCGTTCTGGAGATCGAACAGGCCGCTAACTTCATGATCAACCCGACGGGGGTGGGGGTGGGGGGTGGGGGTGGGGGTGGGGGTTAGGTGTCCGCGAGGGCGGACACTATGGATGCTTTGGTGGCTCGGCGGGCTGGTGGGAGGGCCGCCAGCACGGCCGCTGCGGCGGCCAGCGCCGCGTAGCCGGCGAGCGAGGCGACCGGCACCGAGACCACGGGTTCGATGCCGACGAAGATCACCCGCGAGGTGAGCAGACCGTAGAGGACGCCGAAGCCGATCCCCACGATCGCGCCGACCACGCCCATCAGCAGCGCCTCGACCAGCAGGGTGAGCCGGAGTTGGACCCGGGTCAGCCCCAGGGCACGGACCAGCGCCGACTCGCGGGTACGTTCCAGCACCGACAGCGACAGCGTGTTCATGATGCCGATCAGCGCGATGACGATGGCCACCCCGAGCAGGGCCGCGATGACGGTGATCAACTGGTTGACCGCGCTGGTGACCATCGCCCGCCAGTCCGCGGTGCTGAGCACGGTGACCAGCGGATAGTCGTCGGTCACCGCCTCGACGGCGGCTCGCGAGTCGACCGGCGGGACCCCGTCGGCGGCCCGCGTCAACACGGTGTCGTCCTGGTCCACCTTCGGATACAGCGCCGCGAAGTCCGACCAGCGCAGCAGGACGTCCCCGGTGTCCGAGGTGCCATCCAGCAGTCCGGCCACGGTCACCGTCAACTTCCGGCCGCCCGCGCCGGTGACGGTCACGGTGTCGCCGATCCGGTGCCCGGCGCCGCCGGGACCACCCGTGAACAGCACGGCGTCACCGGGTCCGAGGTCGGCCACCGGCCCCGCGCCCAGTCGCGGCCCGAGCAGGGCCGCCACGGAACCGTCGTCCAGGGCGCCCACCGAGGTGGCGGCGTCGGCCAACCGCCCGTCCCGGGTACGTACCTGGGCCACCACCGACAACCGGCCCTGCTGGCGCAGCCGGGCGGCCACCTCGACCGGTACGCCGCCACGCCCGTCCACCGTTCGGATCAGGTAGTCGACGGGATAGTTCGCGGCCAGTTGACGGTCAGTGGTGTGCCGGACGGTGTCGATCGCCACCGTGGCCGCCGACATCAACCCGATCCCGATCATCAGTGCGGCGGTGGTGGTCGCCGCCCGTCCCGGGTTGCGCCGGGCGTTGGCCGAGGCCAACCGCGCGGGTACGCCGAAGATCCGGCCGGGTAGCCAACCGAGCGCGGCGGTCAACGGCCCGACGAACAGCGGCGACAGGATCAGTACGGCGAGGAAGTTGAGCAGCCCACCCGCCACCACGATCGTCGTGGCCAGTTCCGGGTTGCCGGAGCGTACCGAGCCGAAGACCGTGACCGCCGTGCCGAGCGCCGCGACCAGTACGGCGGCGACGATCAGCGGTGTCCGTCGCCGGACCGGCCCGCCGCCGGCCGACCCGCCGCGCAGCGCGGCGAGCGGCGCCACCCGGGTGGACCGGACCGCCGGCACCAGTGCGGAGACCACGGTGACGAGCAGGCCGACCAGCAGGCCCGCCACCACCGGGATACCGGTGAGCACCAGCCCGTGCCGGGGCAGGTCCGCGCCGAGCGCGTCCGCGCCGCTGAACAGGCCGGATCCGACGGCCAGCCCGAGACCCAGGCCGAGCACCGAGCCGAGCAGTCCGACCACCGCCGATTCCAGCAGCACCGCTCCGAAGACCTGGCCCCGGGCGGCGCCGACGCAGCGCAGCAGGGCCAGCTCCCGGACCCGCTGCGCCACCAGGATGTTGAACGTGTTGTAGATGACGAAGGCGGCGACCACGCAGGCGATCCCCGCGAAGATGAGCAGGATGGTCAGGAACGGACCGAGCTGTCCGGTGGCGTCGTCGGCCATCGCGTACCGGTAGTCGGCGCCGGTCTGCACCCGGGCGTTGGCCCCGTCGGGCAGCGCCGCGGTCACCCGGGTCGCCAGGTCGGCCTGGGCCACCCCGTCGACCGCGATCGCCACCACCTGCTGGACGCCGGTCGCGCCGGTCAGCGCGGTGATCTCGGCCGGAAGCAGCACCACCACGGCCTGCCCGGCGTACCGTTTGGACGCTCCGAAGTCGGCGGCACCCACCAGGGTCAACTGATGTCGGCCCTGCCGCCGGTCGAGCACGGTGATCCGGTCGCCGATCCGGTATCCCGTCCGGGCCAGCGTCTCGACGTCCAGCGCCGCCTCGCCCGGTGCCGTGGGCACCCGTCCGGCCGCCAGATCGTACGGGCGCAGCCGTGGATCGGTGCCCGCCGAGATGGTCAGGCCGGGGCCGTCGCCGTTCCCGACCAGCTTGCCGCGCCGGTCGAGCAACGGCAGGTACCGCTCGATCCGGCCCTCGGCCACCGCCACGCCCGGCACCGATCGGACGGCGTCCACGGTGCTCTGCGGCAGCGCGGCCGGATCCGCCGCCCGGGACTCGGCCGGCCGGACCGAGACGTCGACGTTCGCGGCGGCCCGCGCGAACCGGTCGTACATGGCGGCCTTGACCGTGTCCCCGAAGATCAGCGTGCCGGTGACGAACCCGACCCCGAGCACCACCGCGAGGGCGGTGGCGACCAACCGGAGCTTGCGGGCCAGCAACCCGCGCAGGATGGTACGCAGCATCATTTCCCCAGGTGGCGGAGCGCGGCGAGGACGGCGTCGGCGGTCGGCTCGGAGAGCTCACCCGCCAGGTGGCCGTCGGAGAGCAGCACCACCCGGTCGGCGTACCCGGCGGCCACCGGGTCGTGGGTGATCATGACGATGGTCTGACCCAGTTCCCGGACGCTGCGCCGCAGGAAGGACAGCACCTCGGCCGACGAGCCGGAGTCGAGGTTGCCGGTCGGTTCGTCCGCGAAGATCACGTCTGGTCGTCCGAGCAGCGCACGGGCGCAGGCGACCCGCTGCTGCTGCCCGCCCGACAGCTGCGCGGGACGGTGGTGCAGCCGGTCCGCGACGCCGAGCACGCCCACGATCTGGTCGTACCAGTCGGGGTCGGGGCGACGCCCGGCCAGCTCCATGGGCAGCCGGATGTTCTCGGCGGCGCTCAGCGTGGGCAGCAGGTTGAACGCCTGGAAGATGAAGCCGATCCGGTCCCGGCGCAGCCGGGTGAGGGCGGCGTCGCCGAGCCGGGTCAGCTCGGTGCCGCCGAGCCGGATGCTGCCCGAGGTTGCCGTGTCAAGGCCGGCCGCGCAGTGCATCAGCGTCGACTTGCCCGAGCCGGATGGGCCCATGATGGCGGTGAACCGTCCGCTGGCGAAGTCGACGGAGACGTTGTCCAGGGCGGTGACCCGGGTGTCGCCGCTGCCGTACACCTTGGTCAGCTCGCTTATCGACACCGCCTCGCGGGTCTCGACGGTCAGGTTCGTGGTCATCCCCCGACGCTATTTTCGGCACGGGTCCACGGCGTCGGCCCGCGGTGCCCGGCTCGGGTACTCCGGAGGTAGGACGACCCCCGGCCGCACCCGCCGCGCGGAGGAGGGGTCTCTCAGGGTCGGTCGCGGTCGCCGAGCAGCCAGCCGTGTTCCTCGGCGATCCGCACCGCGCCGGCCCGGGTCCGCGCGCCGGTCTTGCCGATCGCCGCCGAGAGGTGATTGCGGACCGTACCCTCCGAAAGGTGCAGCTTGCGGGCCAGCTCGGCCGCCGTGCCGCCGTCCCGGGCCGCCCGCAACACCTCGGTCTCCCGCTCGGTGAGCGGGCTACGGCCGGTGGCCAGCGTCTCGGCCGCCAGGGTCGGGTCGACCACCCGGAGTCCGTCGTGGACCCGGCGTACGGCGTCGGCGAGTTGCCGGGCCGGGGTGTCCTTGACGACGAACCCGCTCGCCCCGGCCTCCATGGCCCGGCGCAGATAGCCGGGCCGGCCGAAGGTGGTGACCACCAGCACCCGGCACTCCGGCACGGCCTCCCGGAGCGCCGCCGTCGCGGCGATGCCGTCCAGGCCGGGCATCTCCACATCGAGCAGCGCCACGTCCGGTCGGGTCCGCAGCGCCGCCTCGGACACCTCGTCGCCCCGGCCCACCTCGGCGACCACGGTGAGATCCGGTTCCAGTGACAGCAGCGCGGCCAGCGCGCCCCGCACCAGCGCCTGGTCGTCGGCGAGCAGCAGCCGGATCGGTGTGCTCATCCGATCGCCTCCCGGGTGGCGTCGCCGACCTCGTCCAGGTCGCGCGGGCCGCCGGCGTCGTCGCGGTCGGTCGGCACGGTGACCCGCAGTACGAACCCGCCCGACGGCCCGGCCCGGCCCACGCTGAGCTGGCCGTCCAGCGCGGCGACCCGCTCGCGCAGACCACGCAGGCCGTGCCCGCCGAGGCCGGATCCCGGGCCGGTCCCGGCCCGGCCGGTGTCGGGTCGGTCGGCCCCGATCCGATCGGCGTCGGCCCGGTCAGTTGTGGTGGTCGGGCCGGCCGGGCCCCGTCCGTCGTCGCGCACCTCGACCCGGTCGGACTCGATCCGGATCACGCACCGGCGGGCCCCGCTGTGCCGTACCACGTTGGTGACCCCCTCCCGGACCACCCAACCGAACAGTTCGTTCCGGCGCGGCGGCAGGTCGACGAGGGCCGTGGGCAGTTCCGCCGCGACGCCCGCGGCGGTCAGCGCCGACCGCGCGCTGGCGAGTTCCTCGGCGAGGGAAACCTCGCGGTACGCCCCGACGGTGCGCCGGACGTCGGCCAACGCCTCCCGGGCCAGCCGCTCCAGGTCGCCAACCTCACCGGCGGCCCGCGCCGGATCCACCTCGAGCAGCCGACCGGCCAACTCCGCCTTCACGGTGATCACCGTAAGCGAATGGCCGAGGATGTCGTGCAGGTCCCGGGCGGCTCGGGCCCGTTCCTCGGCGACGGCCAGCCGGCGGATCTCGGTGTGCGCCGCGAGCAGTTCGGCGTTCCGATCGGCCATCCGGGTGACGCCGTAGATCGCGAACGAGGCCATCACCACCGCGAACGAGACGGCCTCCTGGGACTCCCACCCCGGCACCGTGAGTGGGACCACCACCGACAGCCCGAACATGCCCCCGGCCACCGCGGCGGCCGTCCGCAACGGCAACAGGAAGATCGCGGCTGCGGCGACGTAGACCGCGCAGGTCATCGTCGACGGACCGGCCCCCGGGACGACCAGCAGGCCCAGGACGAGCAGCAGACCGAGCAGTCCCCAGGCCCGGCGCCCGGGCACCGGGCTCAGTTCGCGGCGGGCCCGCCGACCGGAGGTGAAGCAGTAGATGTACACCACACCGAAGCCGGCGAGGGCCGCCAGGGACAGCCAGCGGACCACCCCGGTCGAGCGGTGCCAGATGTCGCTCGCCGGGTTGGCCAGCCAGAACAGCCAGACACCGGCGACCACGGCGGCCATCCCCCGGCCGAACAGGCGGCGCCGTCCGGCCGGGGGTGTGGACTGGGTCACGGTGCTCACCGTAACGTCCCGGTCAGACCCGGGCGGTGTCGCGGCGGAACAGTCGGGCCGCGCCGAAGCCGAACAGGGCGGTCCAGGCCACCACGTTCGCCACGGCGCTGAGGGTGAAGCCGCTGCCGGTCAGCGGGCTGCGGGCGATGGCGCCCACCCCGTACACGGGGGTGAACTTGGCGATCTGCTGCATGACGTGCGGCAGCACCTCCAGCGGGACGAACAGCCCGCCGAACAGGGCCAGGATCGCCAGGATCGGGCCGAGGAACTGCATCACGTTCTCCGCCGGCGCCAGATAGCCGACGAAGAGCCCGAAGGCGGCGAAGACCAGCGAGCCGATCCAGGCGGCCAGGCCGGACAGGATCCAGACGTGCGGGTCGAGCCGCACCCCGCTGGCCGCACCGACCGCGAACTCGACAAGCACCGCGAGCAGTCCCAGGCTCATCGCGGTCAGCACCTTGGTGGCGACGTACGCGGCGGGCCGCAGCGGGGTCAGCCGTAGCTGCCGGCTCCAGCCCAGGGCCCGCTCCACCGCGACCATGCCACCGCCGCTGGTGGTCGCGACCATCGCGCCGTACACGGCCAGGCTGATCATGATGTATCCGGTGACCGGCGAGCCGTTGTCGAGGTACTGGCCGCGCTGCGGCAGGCCGAACAGCAGGAAGAACACCGCCGGCATGATCAGGATGAAGATCAGCGTACGACGGTTGCGGAGCACCCGGCGGACCTCAAGCGCGAGCAGGCCGAGGCTGAACCCGCCCATCGGCGGCCGGCGGCGCGGTCGGGCCGTGGCTGTGCCGGACGTGCTGGCGGTGGGCGTGGTGGCGGCGGTCATCGGGTGCTCCCGGTCTCGGTCTGGGCCTGGTCGGTGGTGAGGGCGATGAACGCGTCCTCCAGGTTGCGGGAGGTGATTTCCAGGTCCCGCGCGTCGGTGCTGGTGAGCAGGTAACGGGCCGCCGCGTCCGAGTCGCTGGTGGCCAACAGCACCTGGTCACCGCGTACCTCGACCGACTCGACGCCCGGCAGGCCCGCGAGCCGCACCTGATCCGCGCCGGGCAGGGTGGCCCGGATGGTACGGCCGGCGGCCAGCGCCTTCACCTCGGCGGTGGTGCCGTCGGCGACGATCCGGCCCTTGCTGATCAGCACGATCCGGTCGGCGTACTGGTCGGCCTCCTCCAGGTAGTGCGTGGCGAACAGGATCGTCCGGCCGCCCTGGGCGTCGCGGCGGATGGCGTTCCAGAAGTCGCGCCGCCCCTCGACGTCCATCCCCGTGGTCGGCTCGTCCAGCACCATCAGATCGGGGTCCGGCAGCAGCGCCATGGCGAACCGGAGCCGCTGCTGCTGTCCACCCGAGCACTTGCCCACCCGGCGGTCCGCGATGTCGGCGATGCCGGCCCGGTCCAGCACCTCGGCCACCGGCCGGGAGTACGCGAACAGACCGGCGGTCAACTTCACCGTCTCGGCCACCGTCAGGTCCTTGAGCAGGCCACCGGTCTGCATGACGGCGGCCACCTGCCCGTGCGCGACGGCATCGGCCGGGCGCTCGCCGTACACCGTGACCGTGCCGCTGGTCGGACGGGCCAGGCCGAGCAGCATGTCGATGGTGGTGGTCTTGCCGGCCCCGTTGGGCCCCAGGAAGGCCACCACCTCGCCGGGCTGGATCCGCAGGCTCACGCCGTCCACGGCCCGGACGGACCCGAAACTCTTGCTGAGGCCGTCGAGGACGACGGCCGGGGCCTGGGCGCCGGTCGGTCCGGCGTCCGGGGAGTACTGCGTCGTCGTTGTCATGCCTCTACTGTCGACCAAACCCGCCCACCACCCCGAGGCCGACCATCACGTTCCCCCCATGACAAATGTCAGCGCCCCTCCCCCCCACCCCCACCCCACCCCCTCCCCCCAC
>NZ_JBTIXF010000057.1:0-40120 GCF_055793945.1 Plantactinospora sp. A48
AGCACGCCGCCAGCGTTCGTCCTGAGCCAGGATCAAACTCTCCAACAAAAACTTGTCGAACAGCAAAACCCGGCAAACAAAAAACATTCGCCAAGAAACCCCCCACAACCAAACCCAACCAACAGCACAAAACCATCAGTCAGACCAGCCACAGAAGGCAAAAATTGGCACTGGCTTATCAAACACCCTGTTGAGTTCTCAAAGAACAACCACACACCTGAACAGCCGACCATCAGGTCGGCCCCTCCGGGGCGACTGCGTTCCGCTCTCGCGCCCACCGTCTCCGCCGGGCACTCGTACTACCTTACCGGTCCGTTCTTCCCGTGTCAAACCGGTGTGTCCTGGCTCATCACGTTCGTCCCGATCCGGCCCCTCGGACGCACGACGGCGTACCGTCGACATCGTCCTAGGGTTTCGGCAGGCCGGCCGCGCCCGGATCGCTCCGTACGCTCGCCCGTTTCCCTGCCGACCGAGAACCTTACCCGGTCGGTCCCGCATCGCCAAATCCGCCACCGGCAGACTCGCGTGCCCCGCCCGAGGACCAGAACCGGGTGGAGATCCAACCGGCCCCTGTCAGGCCCTTCGCCCCACCTGGAGCGGACCGCCCGGTGCTTTCGTACCGGTTCATCCGTTCCCCGTGGGCAGAGAGAAAGTTACGCGGTCCGAAGATCAGCCGTCAAATCGCCGGACCGCGTCCCTCGTCACATCTCCGTCTCAGCGGGTCAGCTCGACCCCGGCGAACGTCCGCTTTCCCCGCCGCAACACCAGGAACCGACCGTGCAGCAGCGCGCTCTCCGGCACCGTCGCCTCAGCGTCCGAGACCCGCTCGTTGTTCACGTACGCGCCGCCCTCGTTGATCGCCCGACGGGCCTCGTTCAGGCTCCCCACCAGGCCGGCCTCGCGGAGCAGGACGGCCACCGGGGGCAGCTCCCCGAGCCGTACCAGACCGGCCTCGGCCAGTGCGGCCCGCAGGGTGTCGGCGGACAGCTCATCCAACGAACCCCGCCCGAACAGGGCCTGACTGGCCGCGACCGCCTCGCGGGCCTCCCGCTCGCCGTGTACCAGCGCGGTCAGCTCCTCGGCCAGCGCTCGTTGCGCCACCCGGGCGGCCGGCCGCTCGGCGGTGGCCTTCTCCAGCTCCTCGATCTCCTCCCGGGAGCGGAAGCTGAAGTACCGCAGGTAGCGGCCCACATCCCCGTCGTCGCTGTTGATCCAGAACTGGTAGAAGGCGTACGGGCTGGTCATGGTGGGGTCGAGCCAGACGGCGCCACCCTCGCTCTTGCCGAACTTGGTGCCGTCGGCCTTGGTCACCAACGGGGTGACGAAGGCGTGTACCGGTCCGGCGCCCCGCCGGCGCACGTAGTCGACCCCGGCGATGATGTTGCCCCACTGGTCCGAGCCACCGAACTGCAACACCACGCCCTCCCGGCGGTGCAGCTCGTAGAAGTCGTTGGCCTGGATGAGCTGGTAGCTGAACTCGGTGAAACTGATCCCGCTCTCCAACCGGGCCCGCACCACCTCGCGGGCCAGCATCTTGTTCACCGGGAAGTGCTTGCCGACATCGCGCAGGAAGTCGACCGCCGACATCGGGCCGGTCCAGTCCAGGTTGTTGACCGGCCGGGCGGCGTTGTCCCCGCTGTACGACACGAACGGCGAGAGCTGGTCGCGGATCCGCTGGACCCAGCCGGCCACCACCTCCGGCGCGTTCAGGGTGCGCTCCGCGCTCTCCCGCGGGTCGCCGACCTGCCCGGTCGCACCGCCGACCAGCAGCACGGGCCGGTGGCCGGCCAACTGGAGCCGGCGGGCGGTGAGGACCTGGACGAGGTGGCCGACGTGCAGGCTGGCGGCGGTCGGGTCGAAGCCCACGTAGAACGTCATCGGCCCGGCGGCGAAGAGCTGTTCCAGCTCCTCGACGCCGGTCGAGTCGTTGATCAGACCCCGCCACCGGAGGTCGTCGAGCAAGGCGTCGCCGCCGGACGGGCCGGCGGACGGAAGGCTGCTGTCGGTCACGGTGGGCATTGTCCCTCATCCCCACCGGCGTCCCGTACCCGGTTTCGACCCCCGGGACCAGCGGTCGGCCGGGGAATTAGGCTGGCCGCCGGTAGTCGGGGTGTGGTCGGGGGGAGGTCGCGGCATGGAGATGCCCGACATAACAGGTGGGTTCGTCGCGCTGCTGGGGCTGGAGTTCAGTGAGATCACGCCGGACCGGGTGGTGATCCGCTGGCAGGTCCGACCCGAGCTGCACCAGCCGTACGGCATCCAGCACGGCGGCGTGTACGCCTCGGTGGTGGAGACGGCGGCCAGCGTCGGCGCGGGCCTGTGGTTCGCCGATCGCGGCGTCGTGGTGGGGGTGAGCAACCAGACCGACTTCCTGCGGGCGGTCCGGGAGGGTGCGCTGACCGCGGTGGCCGCGCCGGTCCACCGGGGGCGGACGCAGCAGCTGTGGCAGGTCGAGATCACCGACGAGAGCGACCGGCTGGTGTCCCGGGGACAGGTCAGGCTGCAGAACATGCCGGCGCCGGCCCAGCTCCGCTGAGCCGGCCGCTCCGCTGAGCCGGTCAGCCGGTCAGCCGGTCAGCCGGTCAGGATCCGCCCACCGGCGGTCCGGAACCGGCCGGATCCAGGACCGGGTCCGCCTGCTCCGTGGCCTCCGCGTCGGCGCGCTCGACCCGTCGCAGCCGTACCCGGGTGATGGCGTGGTGGGCCACGTCCACCACCTCAAGCCGCCAGTCGTCGATGGTCAGCGTCTCGCCCGGTTCGGTGGGGATCCGGCCCAGCTGGGCGAGGATGAGCCCGGCGATCGTGGTGTAGTCCCCGGCCGGGCGCTCGGGCAGTTCGACGCCGATCTCGGGCAGGTCGTGGATCGGGAAGGTGCCGGGCAGCAGCATGGCCCCGTCCGGCTCGGTCCGCGCCCCGCGTACGTCCCGGTCGGTCTCGTCGTAGATCTCGCCGACGATCTCCTCGAGGACGTCCTCCAGGGTCACGATCCCGTCGACCGCGCCGCGCTCGTCCACCACCAGCGCGATGTGCTGCCGTTCGGACTTGAACCGGCGCAGCGCCGCCACCACGGGCAGCGAGTCGGGCAACATCAGGGGCGGCCGGGCGTAGTCGTCGATCGGCCGGTCGTCCGGGACGCCGACCAGGTCACGCAGGTGGACCACGCCGACGGCGTCGTCGAGCATCCCGTGCCGGACCACCGGCGCCCGGGAGTTGCCGGAAGCCGCCAGCACGATCCGGGCGGCCTCCGCCGAGGTGCCGCTGTCCAGGCAGAAGACCTCCAACCGGGGTACGAGGACGGCCCGCAGCTGCCGCTCGGCGATCTCCACGGCGCCGGCGATGATGGTCTGCTGCTCGACGGTCAGGGCGTGGTGACCGACGACGATCTCCCGCAGCTCGTCCGGGCTGATCTCGTCGCGTTGCGGCTTCGGGTCCACGCCGACCAGCCGTACCGCGAGGTCGGTGGTCCTGCCCAGCGTCCAGACGAGCGGCCGGGAGAGGGTGGCCAGCAGGTCCAGCGGCCGGGCCACGACCAGCGCCCAGCCCTCGGCCCGCTGCATGGCGATGCGCTTGGGAGCCAGTTCGCCGAAGACCAGCGTGACGAAGGTGAGCACGAGGGTGACGATGACCACGGCCAACGGCTGGGCCGCGTCGCCGAACACGCTCAGCAGCGGGACCAGCGGTTTGGCCAGTGACACCGCGGCAGCGGCCGAGGCCAGGAAGCCGGCGAGGGTGATGCCGATCTGGATGGTCGCCAGGAACCGGTTGGGGTCCTTGGCCAGCCGGGCCAGCACCGGGCCGGACCGGCTGATCCGTTCGAGCCGCTGCAACTGGCTCTCCCGCAGCGACACCAACGCCATCTCACTACCGGCGAAGGCGGCATTGACGATCACCAGCACGCCCACGAGGGCGAGCTGCATCCAGGTCTGCACTGCGGGTCTCCTCACCCGCCTGAGGGCCTGCCGGCCCACGGGCGGTCGTCAACGATGGCCTGCCATTGCCCATCCTGGCGCGGCGCGAATCCCGAACCCGAATGGGAAACGGTGGATACTGGGCGGGTGGACAGGGTGGGACCGCGGTTGCTGCTGGTCGAGGACGACCGCGCGCTCGCCGGCCTGCTCGTCGAGCTGCTGACCGGTGAGGGGTACGAGGTCGAGCTGGCCGCCGACGGGCACACCGGGCTGCACCTGGGTCTCACCCGGGACTACCGGGTGATGGTGGTGGACCGGGGACTGCCGGCGGTGGACGGCCTTGACCTGATCGCCCGGCTACGACGGTCGGCGGTGACCTGCCCCATCCTGGTGCTGACGGCCCGTGGCTCGGTGACCGACCGGGTCGAGGGGTTGGACGCCGGTGCCGAGGACTATCTGGTCAAGCCGTTCGAGGTGGTCGAACTGCTGGCCCGGTTGCGCGCCCTGCTGCGCCGGCACACCGAGACCGCCCGGTCACTGCCGCTGGGGCGGCTCCGGCTGGACGTGCCGAACCGGCAGGTGCTGGGCGGTGAGCGTGAGATCCAACTCTCCCAGCGGGAGTTCGCGCTGCTGCACACGCTGGCCGTCCGGCCCGGCCGGGTCTTCACCCGCGACGAGTTGCTGCGGGACGTCTTCGACACGGCGGACGCCGCCGGGACGGTCGACACGTACGTCCACCACCTGCGTCGGAAGTTGGGCCGGGACGCGATCCGCACCGTGCACGGCCTTGGTTACCGCCTCGGCGCGGTGTGACGGTCCGACCGGTGGAGGAACCCGTCCTGCGCCGCGCCCGACGGCGCAGCGTGGCGCAGACCGCCGGCGCGATCGGCCTGCTGGTGATCATCGTCGGTCTGGTGATGTTCATCGCCACGGTGCGCGACCAGGCCCGGTCGCTGGACCGGCAGCTCGACCAGGTGCTGGCGGTGGCCGAGGACGTCGACGACCCGCCGCCCGGCGAGGCGCTGGCCCGGCTCCCGCCGCTGGCCGGCGCCCCGGTGGAGGTCACCGCGAGCAGCCCGCCGACGCTGACCGCGGTGCTGACCGACGCGGTACGCTCCGCGCCCCGCCGATTCAGCACGAGCGCGGGCGGCATCCCGGTGCGGCTGGTGGTCGTCCAGCGGACGGACGGGAACCGCTGGGCGGTGGCCGCGGACCTGCGTTCGCTGCGCCGGCAACGGGCCCAGTTGCTCGGTGCTCTGGCACTGGCCGAACTGGCCGGGCTCGGCGGGGCGGTCGCGGTCGGTGTGCTGCTGTCCCGCCGGGCGGTCGCCCCGCTGGCGCTCGCCCTGGCCGAGCAGCGTCGGTTCGTCGCCGACGCCTCGCACGAGCTGCGCACCCCGCTGGCCGTGCTGCACACCCGCGCCCAGCTGGTGGCGCGGCAGGCCCGGGAGAAACCGGCCGAGTCGTTGTCCGGGCAGCTCGACGAGCTGGTCACGGACACCCGGGCGCTCGGTGAGGTGATCACCGATCTGTTGGTCTCGGCCGAGGTCGAACATCGTGGCGGTACCGACCCGCCGGTGCGGCTGGCCGAGTTGGCCCGCGCGGTGGTCGGCAGCGCCGCGGCGTACGCCGAGAGCCGGGACGTGCGGTTGGCGGTCGAGGTCGTCGACGACGGCACGGTGCGCGGCGCCGAAGCCGCCCTGCGCCGGGCACTGCTGGCCCTGGTCGACAACGCCGTCGGACACGTCCCGGCCGGTGGCCGGGTGGTGATCCGGGTCGACCGCGCGGGCCGCTGGGTGCGGGCGGCGGTGGCCGACGACGGGGTGGGACTCGACCCGACCGACGCGGAGCGGCTCTTCGCCCGTTTCGCGCACGGCGACGGGGGCAGTGGTCGGCGGTTCGGGCTGGGCCTGGCGCTGGTCCGGCAGGTGGCGCAGGCGCATGGCGGGTCGATCCGGGTGACCGGGGCGCCGGGCCGAGGCGCCACCTTCACGCTGGTCCTGCCGGCCGCCTGAGCCAGGTCGCAGGCGGGTCGCAGGCGGGTCGCAGGCGGGTCGCGGGCGGGTCGGGCGGTAAGAATCGGGCAAGAAACGGCGGGCAGGGTGTGGGCGGACATTCCGCCGAACGCCAGGAGGACGCCGTGCCCGAAACCGTCAACGGACTTCCGCTGCATCCGCTCGTCGTACACGCGGTGGTGGTGCTGCTGCCGCTGGCCGCGCTGGGCGTCCTGGCCCTGGCGGCCCGACCGGCGTGGCGGTTCCGGTACGGCCCGCTGGTAACCGTGGTGGCGCTGGTGGCCACCGGCTCGATCCCGGTGGCCACGGAGAGCGGTGAGGGGCTGGAGGCCCGGGTCGGTGACCCCGGTCGGCACGCCCAACTCGGCGACACCCTGCTCTGGTTCGCCGTTGCGCTGCTGGTCGCCTCCGTGGCGCTCGCCTGGCTGGGTCGGCGGACGGCGGGCGGTCCCCGGCCCGGGGTGGCGGTGCTGGTGGCGGTGCTGGCCGCGGTGATCGCGGTCGGCAACCTGGTCCAGGTGTACCGGGTCGGCGAGTCCGGCGCCCGGGCCGCCTGGGGCGACCGGACATCGTCGGCGCCGGCCCGCGAGCACCGCTGAGCCGGCCGCCCGCGGGTCAGTACCGGGTGCCGACCGTCTGCGCGGCGAGCTGGTCGAGTCGGGCCAGCTCGCCGGCGTCGAGCACGAGGTCCGCGGCGGCCACGTTCTGCTCCAGGTAGCCGACCCGCTTCGTGCCGGGGATCGGCACCACGTCCGCGCCCCGGGCGTGTACCCAGGCGAGCGCCACCTGGCCGGGCAGTACGCCCCGCTCACCCGCGATGGCGCGTACCACGTCCACCAGTCGCTGATTGGCGGCCAGCGCGTCGGCGGTGAACCGCGGATTGGTCCGCCGGAAGTCACCGGTCTCGAACTGCTGGCCGGCGTCGACGGCTCCGGTCAGGAAGCCACGGCCCAGCGGGGCGAAGGGCACCAGGCCGATGCCCAGCCGGCGGGCGGCCGGCAGCACCGACTCCTCGATGCCCCGGGTCCACAGCGACCACTCGCTCTGTAGCGCGCTGATCGGGTGTACGGCGTGCGCCCGGTCGAGCTGGTCGGCGTCGACCTCGGAGAGGCCGAGGTAGCGCACCTTGCCGGCCCGTACCAGCTCGGCCAGGGCGCCGACGGTCTCCTCGATCGGGGTCGCCGGGTCGACCCGGTGCAGGTAGTACAGGTCGATGCGGTCGGTACGCAGCCGGCGCAGCGATTCGTCGCAGGCCCGCCGGACGTAGTCGGGATCCGCGCCGAGCCGGAACCGGGTGCCCGCGGCGTCCCGGACGATGCCCTGGATGCCGACCTTGGTCGCGAGGACCACCTCGTCCCGGCGGTCGCGCAGGGCGTACCCGAGCAGTTTCTCGTTGGCTCCGAAGCCGTAGATGCCGGTCTCGCCGTACACGTTGGCGGTGTCCACCAGGGTGACGCCGAGGTCGAGCGCCCGGTGCAGGGTGGCGATCGAGGCGGTGTCGTCGGCCGGACCGTACGACTGGCTCATCCCCATGCAGCCGAGTCCCTGTGCCGAGACGGTCAGGCCCTGGCTGCCGAGAGCGACGGTACGCATCTGGTGCTCCCCATTCCGGCGCCGCCGGTGCGACGCCTGTGCCCACCACGCTACGAGTTCGAGTGCACTGGAAGGCAACCGAAAACCGGCGACGCTCCGCGGTGTGCACGCCCTCGACGGTCAGCCGACCCGGCACGCCCGACCGTCACCTTCAGCGACTGACCACCTACCAAGCCGGGTTCGCTTGAACAGGCTCTGCAATGCTTCCCCTCAGGAAACAGCCACGCAGGGTGAAACCGCGCTGGGAAGTCGCCCGAGCGGCATCACCGGCATCCTCCCAGCTCAACTGCCCTGTAGCCGATGGGGAAGCATTGCAAAGGACGTACCACCACTGACCGACGGCTGGCAGGCAGGTTCACTCACCGTGATGTCCCGCAAGATTGAGTCGGAGATCATGGTCACTCAGTCCGGCGGGGGATGTGCCGCCGGTAGGCGCTGACCGTCGGGTCCCCGGTGAGCCAGAACCGCCAGGGCACGTCGTGGGCGCCGGTCACCCCCACCCGGGGACCGGCGCTGATCGCCGCCGGGTCCACCGGCTCGACCGGCGGCGCCAGCCGGACCGGGCCCCCGTCCAGCAGGTACACGCCGTACGCCGAGCCGTCCAGGCCCAGGGTCGAGCACAGCCGGGCCGGGCCGCGGGCCAGGTCGACGTCCCGGTTCGCCGTCGGTCGCCGGGCCCGCGCCGTGTCCAGCCCGTCGACCACCGCCGCCGCCCGCAGCAGTACGGCCGACGCCTCCCCCGTCGGTCCGGTCACCACGTTCATGCACCAGTGCATGCCGTAGGTGAAGTACAGATACGCATGGCCGGAAGGTCCGAACATCACCCGGTTGCGGGTGGTGGGGCCGCGATGGGCATGTGACGCTGGGTCACCACCGGAGCCGGCGTACGCCTCGACCTCGGTGATCCTGACGGTCACGCCCCCGGCGCTCAACCGGGCGCCCAGCAGGCCACGGGCCGCCGGCTCGACCGGTCCGGCCAGTAGGCTCGCGAGGTCGCCGACCTGGATCTCTGACACCGGACAAGCAAAGCACACCGGTGGACCGGGATTTGATCTGCAACGCTCCACCCCCCGTACTACGTCTTGGTGGTAGCGGGCAAGGCGGCGACACCACGACGGGGAGGACCGGCGACTGTGGGTGACCGGAAGAAATCGCGGGCGAGCATGGATCCCGCCGCGGCGGCGGACCGGGGTGCGCCGGGGCGGCCAGCCCGGCGCCGTCGGACTCCACTGTGGGCCCGGGTGGCGTTGGCCCTCGGCGCGGTGCTGCTGGTCACCAGCGGCGGGGCGCTGGTGATCGTCCAGGCGGCGGTCCACAAGGCCACCGCCAGCATCCAGCAGGGCTCGCTGCTGGACAGCGGGGCGGCCGCGACCAGTTCGGCCAAGAGCATCAAGGGGCCGCTCAACCTGCTGCTGGTGGGCATCGACGTACGCCCGGGTTGGGACAGCGGCGCCCGCTCCGACACCATCCTGGTGGTCCACATCCCGGCCAGCCACGACCGGGCGTACCTGATCTCCATCCCGCGCGACTGGCGGGTGCCCATTCCGGCCAACCCGGAGACGAACTACCCGGGTGGGACCGACAAGATCAACGCGGCGTTCGCGTTCGGCTACCGGGGCGGCGGCACCGAGTTGGAGAAGCGGGCCCGCGGCTTCAAGCTGCTGGCCAGAACGCTGCACACGCAGACCGGGATGACCTTCAACGGCGCGGCGCTGATCGACTTCCAGGGCTTCGAGGCGGTGGTACGGGAGCTCGGCGGCGTGAACATGTGCGTGGACCAGAAGGCCAGCTCGATCCACCTGGCCTACGACCGGAACGGCAAGCTGGTCCACATCAAGTTCAACGACAAGACCCACCGGGTGTACGACGTGCCGCCGGGCGGGCACGTGGTGGTCCACGAGAAGGGCTGCCGGTCCATGTCGGCCGAGTTGGCGCTGGACTACGCGCGTATCCGGTACGGGCTGCCGAACACCGACTACGACCGGCAGCGCCACCAGCAGCAACTGATCAAGGCGATCGCCAAGAAGGCGACCAGCGCCGGAGTGATCACCGACCTGGGCAAGCTGAACCGGGTGATCGCCGCCGCCGGCAAGGCGTTCATCCTGGACACCCAGCGGGTCTCGGTGGCGGACTTCCTGTTCACCCTGCGCGGGGTGAGCCCGAGCACGATGACGGTGCTCAAGACCAACCAGGGCAGTTACAACTCCGAGCGGATCAACGGCGTGTCGTACGAGCGGATGAGCGCCGAGTCGCTGGCGATGCTGCACGCGGCGCGCGACGGGCAGCTCGGTGCGTTCGTGACCGCCCACCCCGACGTGGTCCAGAAGGACAAAGCCTGACCCAGGCCCCCACTACCCGCACGTCGGCGCAGATCCTGGACGGAAACCGTCAACTGCCAACGGTTTGCGTCCAAGATCCGGCAGTGTTCACCGTCGTGAACAGCACGAGGGCGGGATCGGCCGGCGTCACCTGGTAGTGGGACCGCGCCCGCGGCGGCGTACCCGGGTGACGAGGCCGGCCGTCGCCAGGCTGGTCAGGCCGACCGCGGCCAGGACGGCGGGCCCGGTCCAGCCGCCACCGGCGCGGTTCGCGGCCGGTCGGGCGCCGACCGGCGACGGACCGCTACCACTCGGCGTCGGTGCCGGGTTCGAGACCGGGGTCGGCGCCACCAGCTCACCCACCCGGGCCCCGGCGGGCAGGCCGAACCCCCAGTCCAGCAGCGCGGCGCCCTGCTGCCAACCGCGCTGCGGGCTGGCCTCCGCGCCGTCGAGCGTCACCAGCAACCGCCGGCCGTTCCGTTCGGCGGCGCCCACGAAGGTGTGCCGGGCGAGGTCGGTGAAGCCGGTCTTGCCGCCCAGCGCCCCCGGATAGCGCAGCAGGAGCTGGTTGTCGTTGGTGATCTCGTAGCCGCGCGGATCCCGGGGTGGCTGGGCGGGCACCCGGGCGGTCCGGGTGGCCACGTACCGCCGGAAGTCCTCCCGGGCGAAGTCGGCGCGGGCGATCAGCGCGAGATCGTACGCGCTGGTGAACTGGCCGGGACCGTCCAGTCCGGACGGTGTCACCGCGTGCGTCTGGTACGCCCCGAGCCGCCGCGCCGTGGCGTTCATCTCGGCCAGCCCGCCCGGCACCCCGGCCGGACCGCCGCCGAGTCTGGCGAGCACGTTGGCCGCGTCGTTGCCGGAGTTGAGCAGCAGGCCCAGGTACAGCGTCTCGACCCGGTAGTGGCCGCCCAGCACGAGGCCCATGGCCGAACTGCCCGGCTCGAAGTTCAGGTCCTCGGGCGTCACCTGGATCACGGCGTCGGGGTCGAGCTTCGGCAGCACGGTGGCCAGCAGCAGGAGCTTCTGCACGCTGGCTGGCACCGCGTACCGGTGCGGGTCGCATCCGCCGAGCACCGCGCCGCTGTCCAGGTCGGCCACCAGCCAGGAGGTGGCGGTGACCGGCGGCGGGTTGGGCGCGTCGGTGGGCGCGGCCAGGCCGTCGGTGGCCAGCGCCGTCCCGCCGACCGTGCGGTCCGCCGGGCGGGCGGCCGGCAGCGGTGCTGCGGCCGGTCGTTCGGGCGGCGGCGCCGGTTGCGGGCACCGGATCGTCGCTCCGGTCGACGCCGCTACCCCGACCGGAGCGGTCGGCCCGGTGGTCGAGACCGCGACACCCGTCGGAACGGTCGGCCCGGTGGTGCCCGCCGGGGTGGTCGGCGTGCGCACGGCCGCCGCGGTGGTCGGCAGGGTGAGGAACCCGATGACGCCCAGCAGGGCGCCGCTCCGCTGGATGGACCACATGGGGCCGACCCTAGTTGCGGGGGTAAGCCCCGTAGGCCGGATCCGTCCACTTCGCTGGATCCGACCGGCCGAACCCGACATCCGGGCCGCGATGAAATCGGGCAGGACACCCGGTATCCGCCCTGCGTCGCCGAACAACGCCACCGGCGCACCGAACGACGCGGCGGTGCGCCCGGCGGCGCGGTCGGGACGGTCGGCGCGTTACCAGACGTACCCGAGGTAGAGGTCGGTACCGGTCGCCCCCGAGCAGCGGTACGCGTCCGCCTCGCCGTCGCCGACCAGCGCGGTCCCCTCGGCCTGGCAGGCAGCCGTGGTGGAGTAGGTCGCGTGGTAATCCCAGGTGTAGATCCCGGCGTGCGCGGCGGCGGGCGTCAACGCCACCACCCCGGCCGCGAGCGCTCCGACGACGGCGACCCGCTTCGACCGTGCTGCCATGCTGTTACCTCCAGCGACAAGTACGACACCCCCCGTGGGCGTCGATGCCGATCATGTCATGGCGAACGGCGCGGACCAATGCCCGGTGACTGAGTGACCGATCAGCGCGGTACCACCTGCCGGGCGGCCCACTCCCGCCAACCGCGCAGCTCCTCGGTAGCGGCGGCCAACTGGTCGGCCACCGGCCCCGGACCGGTGGAACCCGGCGTGATCCGGGCGGCCAGCGCCGACCGGACCGACAGCACGTCCCGGACCGTCGGGTCCAGGTGTTCGCTGACCAGTCGCAGGTCCTCATCGGACACCTCGTCCAGGGCGCACTCCCGCACCACGCAGAGGGCCACCAGCCGGCCGGTGATCTCGTGCGCGTCGCGGAACGGCACGCCCCGGCGGACCAACCAGTCGGCCACCTCGGTGGCCAGGGAGAAACCGACCGGCGCCGCCGCGACGAGCCGGTCCACCCGGACCGTCATGGTGGCGACCATGCCGGCCAGCGCGGGCAGCAGCAGCTCCAGGGTGTCCACCGCGTCGAAGGCGGGCTCCTTGTCCTCCTGCATGTCCCGGTCGTAGCTCAGTGGCAGGCCCTTGAGCATCGTGAGCACCGCGGTGAGCCCGCCGAGCAGCCGGCCGGACTTGCCCCGGGCCAACTCGGCGATGTCGGCGTTCTTCTTCTGCGGCATGATCGACGACCCGGTGGCGAAGGCGTCGTCCAGCTCGACCCAGCCGAACTCCTGGGACGTCCAGAGCACCACCTCCTCGCCCAGCCGGGACAGGTGAACCCCGACCAGCGCGGTGATGAACAGGAACTCGGCCACGAAGTCCCGGTCGGCCACCGCGTCCATCGAGTTGGCGAACGAGGTGCGGAAGCCCAGCTCCTTCGAGACCGCCACCGGGTCCAGCGGCAGGCCCGAACCGGCCAGCGCGCCCGCGCCGAGCGGGCTGACGGCGGTCCGGGTGTCCCAGTCCCGCAACCGGTCCAGGTCGCGCAGCAGCGGCTGCACATGGGCCAGCAGCCAGTGCCCGAAGGTGACCGGCTGGGCGTGCTGCACGTGGGTCATCCCCGGGGCCGGGGTGTCGATGTGGGCACCGGCCTGGTCGGCCAGCGCCTCGGCCAGCTCCACCAGCCGGCCGGCCACGCCCCGGGCGTGGTCCCGCAGGTACAGCCGCAGGTCGGTGGCGACCTGATCGTTGCGGGACCGGCCGGCGCGCAGCTTGCCGCCGAGACCGCCGAGCCGTTCCAGCAGGCCACGCTCCAGCGCCGTGTGGACATCCTCGTCGTCCACGGTCGGCCGGAACGCCCCGGAGGCGCAGGCAGCCTCCAGGTCGTCCAGCGCGGCCAGGATCCGACCCAGTTCGTCCGGGTCGAGCAGGCCGGCGCCGGCGAGCACCCGGGCGTGGGCCCGGGAGGCGGCCAGGTCGTACGGGGCGAGTCGCCAGTCGAACTGGACACTCACCGACAGCCGGGCCAGGGCCTCCGACGGTCCACCGGCGAACCGGCCACCCCACAGGCTGGTCCGGTTCGCCGGCTGGGTCGTCCGGCCCCTGGCGTTCTCGGTCAGGCTCTTGTCGTCCACGTCGCCCATTCTGTAGGTCACCTGTTCTGATCCCCCAACCGGGCGTCCCGGGCCGCCGACATCCGGCTGGGCAGCCCCCACAACTGGACGAAGCCCTTGGCCAGGGACTGGTCGAAGGTGTCCCCCGTGTCGTAGGTGGCCATCCCGAAGTCGTACAGGCTGGCCTCGGAGCGCCGCCCGGTGACCACGGCCCGACCGGCGTGCAGGGTGAGCCGTACCTCACCGCTGACGTGGCGCTGGGTGTCCGCGATGAACGCGTCGAGGGCCCGCCTGAGCGGCGAGAACCACAGGCCGTCGTACACCAGCTCACCCCAGCGCTGGTCGATGCCGCGCTTGAACCGGGCGGTGTCCCGCTCCACGGTGACCGCCTCCAGTTCCTGGTGGGCGGTGATCAGCGCGACGGCGCCGGGCGCCTCGTACACCTCGCGGCTCTTGATGCCGACCAGCCGGTCCTCGACCATGTCCAGCCGGCCGACGCCGTGGGCGCCGGCCCGCCGGTTCAGTTCGGCGACCGCCTGGTACGGCGTGACGGTCTCGCCGTCGATCGCCACCGGCACCCCGCCGTCGAAGGTGATCACCACCTCGTCGGCGTCCCGCTCGACCGTCGGGTCCGTGGTGTACGAGTACACGTCCTCGACCGGCGCGTTCCAGATGTCCTCCAGGAACCCGGTCTCCACGGCCCGGCCCCACAGGTTCTGGTCGATCGAGTACGGCGACCTGGCCGTCACGTCGATCGGCAGGCCCCGCTCCTCGGCGAAGGCGATGGCCTTGTCCCGGGTCCAGGCGAAGTCCCGGGCCGGGGCGATCACCCGCAGGTCGGGGGCGAGGGCCCCGAGGCCGACCTCGAACCGCACCTGGTCGTTGCCCTTGCCGGTACAACCGTGCGACACGATGGTGCCGCCGTGCGCGCGGGCCGCCGCCACCAGGTGCTTGACGATCAACGGCCGGGACAGCGCCGACACCAGCGGGTACCGGTCCATGTAGAGCGCGTTGGCGCGGACCGCCGGCAGGCAGTAGTCGGCCGCGAACTCCTCGCGGGCGTCCACCACGACGGACTCGACCGCGCCGCAGTCCAGCGCCCGCTTCCGGATGGCGCCCAGATCCTCACCGCCCTGCCCGACGTCGACCGCGACCGCGACCACCTCGGCGCCGGTCTGCTCGGCCAGATACGGAATGGCGACCGAGGTGTCCAGACCCCCGGAGTACGCCAGCACGACCCGCTCGGTCATGGCGTGATGTTCCCTTCGGTGTTGTCGTCCCGGTGGGCCCAGCCGGCGAGCTTGTCGCCCAGCGCCGCCCCGCCGACGGCCTCGCGGGCCACCACGAGGATGGTGTCGTCACCGGCGATGGTGCCGACGACCTCGGGTAGTCCCGCCCGGTCCAACGCGCTGGCCAGGTAGTGGGCCGCGCCCGGTGGGGTACGCAGCACGGCGATGTTGCCGCTGGCGTCGACACCGTTGAGCAGTTCGCGCAGCAGCCGGATCAGCCGGGCCGGCGCCGTCTCGGCGTCGCGCAGCGGGCGTTGCCCGTCCTCCGGGATGAGGTACACGGCCGGACCGTCGCCGCCGCGCACCTTGACCGCGCCCAACTCCTCCAGATCCCGGGAGAGGGTGGCCTGGGTGACCTGCACCCCGTCCCGGGCCAGCAGGTCGGCCAGTTCGGTCTGCGACCGGACGGGCTGCTCGCGGATCAGCGCGACGATGCGGCCGTGCCGGGCGGCGCGGGTGAGGGGGGAGGTCATGAGGTCAGCGTCTCCCCGACCGCGACCGCCGAAGCCGCCGGTCCGTCCGCCGGACCGCCGGCGGCCCCCAGCAGGAACGTCAGCACCGCCTTCTGGGCGTGCAGCCGGTTCTCCGCCTGGTCGAACACCGCGCTCTGCGGTCCGTCCAGCACCTCGTCGGTGATCTCCTCCCCGCGGTGCGCGGGCAGGCAGTGCAGCACGATCGCCCCGGGCGCGGCCTGGCCGAGCAGCGCGGCGTTGAGCTGGTACGGCCGCAGCGGGGTGACCCGGTCCAGCCCGTCGCCCTCCTGACCCATCGAGGTCCAGGTGTCGGTGGCCAGCACGTCGGCACCGCGCACCGCCTCGACCGGATCGGTCAGGGCCCGCACCGAACCACCGGTGCCGCTGGCGATCTTCTCGGCCCGGGCCAGCGTCTCCGGGTCCGGCTGGAAACCGGCCGGCCCGGCCACCCGGACGTGCATCCCGGCCAGCGCGCCGGCCAGCAGGTACGACCGGGCCATGTTGTTGGCCGCGTCCCCCAGGTAGCTCAGGGTGCGCCCGGCGGTCCCGCCGAACCGCTCCCGGACGGTGAGCAGGTCGGCCAGCAGCTGGCACGGGTGGAAACCGTCGGTGAGCGCGTTCACCACCGGCACGGTGGCGCCGGCGGCGAGTTCGGCGATCCGGTCGTCCCCGTAGGTCCGCAGCACGATGGCGGCGACGTACCGGGACAGCACCCGGCCCGCGTCGGCCAGGGTCTCGCCCCGGCCGAAGTGGGTGGCCTGGGTGTCCACCACCAGCGGATGGCCGCCCAGCTCAGCGATGCCGACGTCGAAGGAGGTCCGGGTCCGCAGGCTCTGCTTGTCGAACAGCACCGCCACCGACCGGGGCCCGGCCAGCGGCCGGAAGCCGAACCGGTCCGCCTTCATCCGGGCCGCCAGATCCAGCACCGCGGCCTGCTCGGCCGGACTGAGGTCGTCGTCGGACAGGAAGTGCCGGATCATGTGCTGCTCTCCATCCCGGTGGGGGTGGCCGCGTCGAGCGCCGCGGGCAGCGCGGCGAGGAACGCGTCGGCCTGCGCGACGGTGAGGATCAGCGGCGGCGCCAGCCGCAGCACGCCCGACTGCACCGGGTTGACCAGGAATCCGGCGTCCCGCAGGGCGGCCGTGACCGCCACGGCGACCGGGGCCCGCAACACGATCCCGAGCAGCAGCCCGGCGCCACGCACCTCGGTCACCAGCGGATGGCCGAGCGCCTCGACACCGGCCCGGATCCGCTCCCCCACCCGCTTCACGTGGTCGAGCAGGCCCTCGTTGGCGATCGTCGAGACCACCGCGAGCGCCGCCGCGCAACTGACCGGGTTGCCGCCGAAGGTGCTGCCGTGGCTGCCCGGCCCGAACAGCTCGGCCGCGGCACCGTACGCCAGGCAGGCGCCGATCGGCAGGCCACCGCCGAGCCCCTTGGCCAGGGTGACCAGGTCCGGTTCCACCGCCTCGGCCTGGTACGCGAACCAGTGGCCGGTCCGGCCGATCCCGGTCTGCACCTCGTCGAGCGCGAGCAGCGCGCCCGAGCGGGCGGTGATCTCCCGGGCGGCGGTCAGGTAACCCGCCGGCGGCACCACCACGCCGTTCTCGCCCTGGATGGGCTCCAGGATGACCATGGCGGTCCGGTCGGTGACCGCCTCGGCCAGCGCCGCGACATCCCCGTACGGCACGTGCGTGACGTCACCGGGCAGCGGGCGGAACGGGTCGGCCTTGCCGGGCTGGCCGGTCAGCGCCAGCGCGCCCATGGTCCGGCCGTGGAAGCCGCCGGTCGCGGCGACCACGTGGCCGCGACCGGTGCGCCGGGACAGCTTGAACGCCGCCTCGTTGGCCTCGGCGCCCGAGTTGGCGAAGTACGCCCGACCCGGCCGGCCGGCCAGCGCCAGCAGCAGTTCGGCCAGCGCCACCGGCGGCTCGGCGACGAACAGGTTCGAGACGTGCCCCAGGGTGGCCACCTGCCGGGACACCGCGGCCACCACCGCCGGATGGGCGTGGCCGAGCGCGTTGACGGCGATCCCGCCGAGCAGGTCGACGTACTCCCGGCCGGCCTCGTCGACCACGACGGCGCCGGCGCCGGAGACCAGCGCGAGCGGCGGTGTGCCGTAGTTGTCCATCATGGCGGTCCGCCACCGTTCGATGAGCGCGCTCATGTCTCCGCTCCTCCGCCGTCGGGTATGACCATCGTTCCGAAGCCTTCCGAGGTGAAGACCTCCAGCAGCGTGGAGTGCGCCACCCGGCCGTCGACCACGTGCGCCGCGGGAACCCCGCCGCGGACCGCCCGCAGGCACGCCTCCATCTTGGGCACCATGCCCGACTCCAGCGTCGGCAGCAGCGCCGCCAGCTCGGTGTCGGTGATCTCCGACACCAGGCTGGTGGTGTCCGGCCAGTCCGCGTACAGGCCCGGCACGTCGGTGAGCACCACCAGCTTGCGGGCACCGAGCGCCACCGCCAGCGCGGCGGCAGCGGTGTCCGCGTTCAGGTTGTGCAGCACCCCCGCCGCGTCGGGCGCGACGGACGAGACGACCGGGATGCGGCCCGCGCCGATCAGATCGGTCACCGCCTCGGCGTTCACCGTCGCCACGTCACCGACCAGCCCCACGTCGACCGGCTCGCCATCCACGTAGGCCGGTCGACGCTCGGCGGTGAACAGCCCGGCGTCCTCGCCGGACAGCCCGACCGCGAACGGACCGTACGCGTTGATCAGCCCGACGAGTTCCCGGCCCACCTGACCGACCAGCACCATCCGGACCACGTCCATCGCCTCGGGCGTGGTCACCCGCAGGCCACCCCGGAACTCGCTGGCGATGCCGAGCCGGCCCAGCATCGCGGAGATCTGCGGACCCCCACCGTGGACCACCACCGGACGCAGCCCGGCGTAGCGCAGGAAGACCATGTCGGCGGCGAACGCCCGGCGCAGTTCCGGGTCGACCATCGCGTTCCCGCCGTACTTGACCACCACGGTGGCGCCGGCGAACCGGGCCAGCCACGGCAACGCCTCGATCAGGGTGCTGGCCTTCGCCTGCGCCGCGGTCAGGTCGCGGGAGAGGGTGAGACCGCTCATGTTGAGTAAGCCGAGTTCTCGTGGACGTAGCCGTGTGACAGGTCGTTGGTCCAGATGGTGGCCGCCTCGGCCCCGGCGTGCAGGTCGATCCGGATCGTGACCTGCCGGCCACCGAGGTCGACCTTGTTCCGGTCCTCGGCGGCGGCGCCCGACCGGCACACCCAGACGCCGTTGACCGCCACATCCACCCCGTCGGGTTCGAACGCGGCGGTGGTGGTGCCGACCGAGGCGAGGATCCGGCCCCAGTTCGGGTCGTTGCCAAACAGCGCGGTCTTCACCAGGTTGTTCCGGGCCACCGCCCGGCCGACCTCGACCGCGTCGTCCTCGCTGGCCGCGCCCACCACGTCGACGGCGACCTGCTTGGTGGCCCCCTCCGCGTCGGCGATCAACTGCTGGGCCAGGTCGTGACAGGCCGAGGTCACCGCCGCGGTCAGCTCGTCCTGGGTGGGCTCGATCCCGGAAGCGCCGCTGGCCAGCAGCAGCACCGTGTCGTTCGTGGACATGCAGCCGTCCGAGTCGATCCGGTCGAAGGTGACCCGGCAGGCCGCCCGCAGCGCCTCGTCCAGCGCCGCCGTCCCGGCCACCGCGTCGGTGGTCAGCACGCAGAGCATGGTGGCCAACGCCGGGGCCAGCATGCCGGCACCCTTGGCCATGCCACCGACGGACCAGCCGGTGCCGCTGGCCACGGTGGTCTTCGGCCGGGTGTCGGTGGTCATGATCGCCTCGGCGGCCGCGCCACCACCGTCCCGGGCCAGCCCCCGGACGGCGGCCCGCACCCCCGGCAGCAGCCGGTTCATCGGCAGCCGCTCGCCGATCAGGCCGGTGGAGCAGATCGCCACCTCGCCGGCACCCATCAGCAGCCGCGGGGCGCGACTGGTCAACACGTTGGCCGCGTACTCGGCGGTGGCGTGGGTGTCCTGGAAACCGCCCGGCCCGGTGCAGGCGTTCGCGCCGCCCGAGTTGAGCACCACGGCCCGCAGCACGCCGCCGCGGACCACCTGCTGGGTCCACAACACCGGCGCGGCCTTCACCCGGTTGGCGGTGAACACGCCCGCGGCGGTCGCGTCCGGACCGTCGTTGACCACCACGGCCACGTCCGGACCGTCGCTCTTCAACCCGGCGGCGACCCCGGCCGCCCGGAACCCACGCGGGGTGGTGACAGTCATGGTGCTACTCCAAAGGTGGTCAGGCCGGCGGTCTCCGGCAGGCCGAGCATCAGGTTGGCGCACTGCACGGCCTGCCCGGCCGCGCCCTTGCCCAGGTTGTCCAGCGCGCCCACCACGATGATCCGGCCCGAGTCGACGTCCACGGTCGCCTGCAGGTGGCAGGCGGCCGAGCCCAGGGTGGCGGCCGTGTGCGGCCAGGTGCCGGCCGGCAGCACCCGCACCAGCGGGCTGTCCGCGTACGCCTCGGTGAGGACCGCCCGTGGGTCGGTGCCGGCGCCGGTCGGGCGGGCGGTGACCGTCGCGAGGATCCCCCGGGGCATCGGCGCGAGCACCGGGGTGAAGGACAGCGAGGTGGCGCCGGTGGCCTGCTTGATCTCGGGTACGTGCTGGTGCGCGCCGACCCGGTACGGCGACAGGTCGCCCATCACCTCGCTGCCGAGCAGGTGTGGCTTCGGGTTCCGGCCGGCGCCCGAGGTGCCGGAGGCGGCCACCACCACGACATCCGCCGGGGACACCGTCCCGGCCGCGATCAGCGGGGCCAGGGCGAGGATCGTGGTCGCCGCGTAGCAGCCGGTCGCGGCCACCCGGTCGGCGGCGGCGATCTTCGCGCGCTGACCGGGCAGTTCGGGCAGGCCGTAGGTCCAGGCTTCGGCGTACGGACCGCCGTAGTACCGCTCCCAGGCCGCCGGATCGGTCAGCCGGTGGTCGGCACCGAGATCGACGATCCTGACCGACGGTGGCAGGGTCGCGGCCAGCGCCGCCGACTGGCCGTGCGGCAGCGCCAGGAACACCAGGTCGGCTCCGGCCAGCGCCGCCGGTTCGGTCGGCTGGAACACCAGGTCCAGGCCGGTCAGCTGCGGGTGCACGGAGCTGACGGGCGCGCCCGCGGCGGTGTGCGCGGTGGCCGCCACGAGGTCGAGGTCGGGGTGCCCGGCGACGAGCCGGAGCAGTTCCCCACCCGCGTAACCACTGCCGCCCACCACGGCAACTCCGATACCCATACCCACCTCCGCATGACTATGCAGAGAAGGTTAGCAGCCACCGCCCAGCTGCGGCAAGTTCATGCAGTGCACTGCATGAAGCTGTGAGTGATGGCGGTCCGACCCGGGTCAGTCCCCGGCGCGCGGCGGCAGCTCGCCGCGCGATCGGCGTAGCGCCGTCCGGGCCTGGCTGCGACGGTGCCGCAGAATCATCCAGGTCAACGACGTGGCCACGCCCGCGACGATCCAGATGAGGGCGACAACCTGGTAGAACTTCACGGTTCCTGCCTAACTCGCCAGTGGCGTTGGTGGGGTGCTGAAAACCAGGGACGGGCCCGCCCGACGGACCCGGCGGACCCGATCGCTCAGGCCCGCTGTTCCGGCGCGAGCCGGGTACGCGCCGCGGCGACCAGCGCCTCGACGCCGGCCGGCAACGCCAGCGTGGTGTCCGGCGCGAAGGCCGGGCTGTGGTTCGTGGGCAGGTGGCCGAGCTTCTCCGCCGCGCCGGTGCCCGGCGCCGCCCGCCACTGCCGCGGCCCGACCACGCCGAGCATCCAGTAGCTGCTCGGGATGCCGTCGGCGACCAGCAGCGGGAAGTCCTCGGACGCCAGGGACGATGGCCACCAGGCGATCCGTTCCGGCCCGAAGGCCCGCTCGTGCGCGGCCCGCACGGCCGCGGTGGTCACCGGGTCCGCCCGGTACGCCGGAGCCCGCGACACGACCCGGACCTCCGGCTCCCGAGGGCTGCCGGCGGCCTCGCAGCAGGCGTTGATCGTCCGGACCAGGCTGCCCGACACCCGCTCCAGCGTGGCGTCGGACAGCGATCGGATCGTCACGCCGAGGGTGGCCCGCTCGGCGATCACCCCCGGGTGCCCACCGGCGCGCAGCGTGCCCACCGTGAGCGCCACCTGCTCGGCGGGGCTGACCTGGCGGGACACGATCGCCTGCGCCTGCATGACGATGTTCGCGGCGATCACCACCGGGTCCACGCACAGGTGTGGCGTGGCGGCGTGGCCACCCCGTCCGGCGACGGTGACCTCCAGCGTGACGCTGCCGGCCGTCATCGGCCCGGCGCCGTGCGCGATCATCCCCGCCGGCAGTGGCGCGGCATGCTGGGCGAGGACCAGGTCGGGCCGCCCGAACCGGTCGTAGAGGCCGTCGCCGAGCACGGCCGCGGCGCCGCGCAGCGTCTCCTCGGCCGGCTGCCCGAGCGCCAGCACCGTGCCCCGCCAGCCGGACCGGACGGCGGCGAGCTGGGTGACGGCCCCGGCCACCGCGGCCAGGTGCAGATCGTGCCCACAGGCGTGCATCACCGGTACGGTCCGGCCGTCGGCGTCGACGCCCGTGGCGACGCTCGCGTACGGCAGTCCCGTCGCCTCGGCCACCGGCAGCGCGTCCAGTTCGGCGCGCAGCAGCACGGTCGGGCCGGGTCCGTTGGCGAGGACACCGACCACGCCGTACCCGCCGACGCCGGTCGTCACCGCGCAGCCGGCCCCGCGCAGCCCGACCGCGAACCGGTCGGCGGTGTCCCGCTCCGCGCCGGACAGCTCCGGGTGCGCGTGCAGCTCCCGGTAGAGGTGCTCGGCGCGACGCAGGATGGCCGGATCGACCACCGTCCCGGCGGTACGGGCTCCGGTCGGCGGTACCGGCGGTGCCATGGCAGCCAGCCAAGTGCAGTTCGCTGTCATGTCACTGTCATCCGATGACAGCGGGATGAGACCCGGCGCGAGGGTGATCGGTGAGCGCCGTGCGGTGTGCTTGCGACGGGGCCGGACGCGCCGGCCGGACACGACCGTTTGGAGTCACCATGACGCCCGAGACCGACCTCACCGCCCTCGCCGAGGAGATCCTGGAGCTGGAGTCGGAAACCTTCGCGATCTCCGACTACGCCGACGCGTCCGAGGCCATCCTCGCCTCCTGCTCCTCGTCGGGCACCACCTCGACGTGCAGCAGCACCACCTCCACCACCAGCTGCTCGGCCTGAGCGGCACGGCGTGACGCCGGGCCACCCGTCGGGGTGGTCCGGCGGTACCGTGCCCACCGGCGGCGGACCGGGGTCACCGCCCCGGGTCAGCGGCTGCCGGAAGGCCCCGGGGGCGGCTCCCTGACCGCCGCTCACGGCCGGTCCCAACGTGCCCGGTCGAGCCGCGGGGCGGAGTCCAAGGGCTTTGACACCGGCGCTCAGGGGAACGGGTGCGGCACGAGCCGCAGGTCGGCGTCGGTGAGGTCGTGATCGACCAGGCCGGCCGCGTGGGGCGCGGTCCGCAGCCGGGACATGTACGGCGCCCGCTGCCGGGTCCAGCCGAAGTCGATCGGCAGCAGGCCGGGCACGATCGTGCAGACCGTCCGCAAGCCGATGGCCTCCTGCTCCGGCGTGGTCTGGTCGACCAGCACGGCCTCGAACCCCCGGGCGCGCAGGGCCGACAGCACCGCGTCGAGGTCGTCCACCAGGTTCGCGGTCCGCGCGGGACGGTACCCGGCGAACACCTGCTCGACCGGTCGCGCCGCGCCGCCGTCCAGGTAGGTCCGGGCGTGCGCGGCCATCCGGGGCAGACCGAACAGCGCCGAGTGGTCCGGCAGCCGGCGCACCAGCGAGTAGTCCTCGGCCATCAGCTCCAGCTCGGCGCCGCGGCGGCGCACGGTGCCGGGCTGGTGCGGCAGGTACGTGAGCGCCTCGGCGAGGGCACCGGCGACCGCCTGCTGCGGGTCGAGGTGGGCCGCGGCGGCGAACGAGAGCAGGCCCGGCCCCCCGTCACGCCGGACGGCGAGGCTGGTGACCACGGGAATGTCCAGGTCGATCCGGTTGTCGAAGGCCAGCAGGCGGTATCCCTGCAACTCGGCGCGGTCGGCCATGGCCCGCACGGCCGCCGGGCCGGCGGCCAGGTCGATCCGCGGCAGGACGAGACCGCCGTACCAGGCCAGCAGGAAGGCGTCCCGCTCGACCAGCTCCAGCAGTCCGAACAGCGCGGCCTCCGCCAGGCAACCGCCGGTGGCGCAGCCGCTGGACGAGGAGAGCAGGAACGTGTCGTCCGCGGCCGGCGAGCTGTAGAAGCACAGTCGACGTGCAACCAGCACCGGCCGGCCGGTGTGCAGGTTGTGGCCCCACACCCACGGGATCGGCCGGTCCGGGTCGAACCGCCGCAGGATCGGGTCAGTCCGGTAGACCTCGTCCGGATAGCTGCCGCAGGACTCCGGGTCCAGCGCCTGCTCCCGGACCTGACGGTACGGGGCGATCACCGGTTCGATGTCGCGGCGGCGATGGGTGCCGGCGTACCGCTCCAGACCCTCCAGGTACGCCAGCGCCCGGCTGCGGCCGTACCCGGTGGACTGGCCGCTCCAGGAGACGTCGAGCAGCCCGCCGTAGCCCCGGACGAACCCGCTGCCGGTGACCGGGGCGGTGGTGGGTGAGGTGATGGTGAGCTGGGTGCCGGCGCCCAGCGCGCCGCAGACGGGGTTGACCAGCGCGGCCTCGGGCATCGGGTAACTGTCCGGGGCGCGCAGCCGGTACGCGTCGGGGTGCGGCTTCGGCACGGGCCGCCGCAGCCCGGCGTCCGGCAGGGGCCGGTCGGGCCGCCCGTGGGAGCAGCTCGGGCAGCGTGGCTCGGGCAGCACCGGATGGGTCCGGACCCGTAACGTCCGCCAGTCCAGCTCGGTGACCCGGGCCAGCGCGGCGCTGTGCCGGTCCCACCCGGGCGGCGCCGCCGGCGGCGGGCCGGCGTGCAGCGCGCGGTACAGCTCCCAGACGGCGGCCAGGTGGTAGTCGGGCAGGACCGGCCACGGTCCCACCGCCACCGGTCCGCCACCGACCTCCAGCGCGTCGCGTTCGCTGCGGCCACGCAGCCGCTGCCAGCGGATCGCCAGGCAGTGCCCGCAGGCCGGGTGCGGGCCGGCGCCGCCGGTGGGCCCGAGCAGCACGGCCGCCGCGCTGAGGTGCACGGTGGCGTACCGCCGATCCGGTTGGGCCGGACCGAGCGCGTCCACGGCCCCCAGCGTCACGACCCGGGGTGCGACGCCCACCGGTTGCCGGGACCAGCGCTCGCGCAGGTACCCGGCCAGCCGGGCCGCGGCTACGGCGAGCGGCGCCGGACGGGGCACCGCCCCGCTCACCGGCACCGCGGTGGCGGTCATGAGTGGTTGCTCCACCGGAAGGTCCGCACCCCGATGACCGCGAAGACGACGCCGAAGGCGACCAGGACGCCGCAGGACAGCAGGTAGTCGGCCATCGACCCCTGGCCGGTGAACGCGTACGCCATGCCGTCGTTGACGTAGCGCAGCGGCAGCGCCCGCGAGATGCCCTGCAACCAGCCGGGCATCAGTTCCAGCGGATAGAAGGAACCGGACAGGAAGGCCATCGGCACCACGATGCAGTTGGCGATCGCGGCGACCGCCTCGGCGGTGTCCGCGCGGGACCCCACGATGAGGCCGAGCGCCAGGAAGGTGGTCACCGCGAGCAGCATCACCGGCAGCGACAGCGGCCACTTCGGATCCGGGCGCATGCCGAAGACCGGCAGCATGGCCACGCCGACGAAGAGCAGGCTCTGCGCCACGCCGATGACCAGCGCGACCGCGTACCGGGAGCCGACCACCGACCAGAGGCTGGTCGGCGAGAGGCGGATGATGCGCAGCAGGTCGTCGTTGCGCCACTGCATCAGGGTGAACGACACCCCGAACAGCGCGGCGCTGGCCAGCCCCCAGGAGAGCACCCCGGGGGCGATGAAGTCGATGTAGCCGTGCCCGGTGTCGGCCACCTCCTGACCGTGGAAGATCAGCCCGAAGATGACCAGGAAGACCAGCGGGAACGCGAAGGTGAAGAAGAGGGTCGTGGCGTCGCGGACGGCGGCCTTGTAGGTGGCTCGGGCCAGCGCGGTGTATGCGCTCATGCCTGCGGCGCTCCCATCAGTTGCAGGTAGACGTCTTCCAGGGTGACGGGCCGGGTCTGCACGTCGTCCAGACCGCCCTCGGCGCTGAGCGCGGCGAGCACCCGGGCGCTCTGCGTGGTGCGCAGCACGAGGGCGCCGTCCTCGACGTCGACGCCGTCCACCCCGTCGAGCCGGCCGGCCCGCTCCGGGGTGAGCCGGCCGGGCGGGACGACCAGCCGGGTGCCCAGACCCGAGCGGGCGATCAGGTCGCGCGGACTGTCCAGGGCCCGCACCCGCCCGTCCGCGAGGATGGCGATCCGGTCGCACAGCCCCTGCGCCTCGTCGAGATGGTGGGTGGTGTACACGATGGTCTTGCCGGTGGCCTTGAGGTCGCGCAGCATCGTGCCGAGGTCGCGGCGGGCCTGTGGGTCCAGCGCGGCCGTGGGCTCGTCCAGGAAGATCACCTGCGGGTCGTGCACCAGCGCCGACGCGATGGCCAGCCGTTGGCGCTGACCGCCGGAGACGTTGCTGACCCGCACGTCGGCGGAGCTGGTCAACCCGACCAGTTCCAACGCCTGGTCCGCGGCGGCCGGGGGCAGGTGGTACAGCGCCGCGACGGTCACCAGGTGTTCGCGGGCGGTCAGTCGGGTGAAGAAGGCCGAGCGTTGGGTCTGCACGCCGATCAGCGGCAGCAGGGCGAGGTTGCGCGGGGCGGGCGACATGCCCAGCACGGTCACCATGCCGCTGTCAGGCGTACGCAGCCCCTCGATCATCTCGATCAGGGTGGTCTTGCCGGCGCCGTTGGGACCCAGCAGTCCGAAGAACTCGCCGCGGCCGATCGAGATGGAGATGTCGTCGACCGCCCGCACCGTGCCGTACGACTTCGTCACGGCGTCCAGCACGATGGCGGGATCGTCGGTGGGTGACATGGGTTCGCCTCTCACTGGTTGTCCTGTCGGTGGTTCCGGCCGGCGCACCGTCCTGAATGGACGGTCACCGACCCCGGTCGACCGGCGGAGCCTACCCGCCGGGGCCGAGCCAGCCAGCCAGCGATCGTCAGGCAGACGATAGCGGCCGACAGCGCGTAACCGAACCCGCCGAGCCTGGCGTCCAGCAGCGCTCCCCCGGCGGCGACCACCGCGACCGCGATCGTGGCGACCGCCAGCAGCCACCACAGGCCGTAGAGCCCGAGCCGCACGGCGACCGGGCGCGGGTAACGCGGACCGGTCCGCCGCAACAGCCGGCGCGGTGCCGTGGACAGGTACCGGCGGCTCTCCCGGGCCAGGTCCAGCAGGTCCAGCAGATGACTGGCGATCCGGTACCCGTCCAGTGGTGGCAGCGGGACGAAGTTGACAACCGTCTGCACGCCGCCGACCACGACGTACGCGGCGAGCAGACCGTGCACCCGGCCGGCCGGCAGCACCGCGAGCGGCGCGACGCAGCACAGCACGACCAGCCCGTTGGCCAGCCCCCCGGCCGCGGCGATGGTCACCTGTTGCGACCGACGCGGCAGGTACGGATAGTCCTCGATCCGGCAGGTGAGGGTGAGCAGGTTGATCCGCTGCACGGTGGCGCCGAAGTGCACGGCCGCCAGCCCGTGCGCGAACTCGTGCAGCGCGGCACTCAGCCAGGCCAGCAGCACCAGCGGCGCCAGGCTCACCGGGTCGGTGAACGCCGGGCGGGCGGCCGACCAGAGTGGGCCGAGCCGCAGCGCGACGGCGACCAGCACCGCGGCGACGAGCAGGCACGCCACGGCGAACACCGGGCCACGCATGACCCAGCCCAGGCGCCGGGCCCACCAGCCCAACGCGCCGGCCGGGCCGCCGGGGACGGCTGCCGGACCCGCGACGGCGGGCGTACCCGAACCGCCGGAGGCGGCGGCGACCCCGGACGGACCGGCGCCGGTGGCCGGGGGCGCGACCCCGGACGGACCGGCGCCGGTGGCCGGGGTGGCGCCGGGCGGGTCGCTGGTCAGCAGGTCCCGCTCGTGCAGCAGCCAGAGCAGCCGGACCCAGTGGTCGTCGCTGAGCCGGCGACCGAACTCGGCGGCGTACTCGTGGGCGATCTCGGCCAGCGACCGCGCGCCGTCCATCCGCCGGACCAGGAACTGCTCCTTGGCCGCCAGCTCGAACGCCTTGCCGGTGCGGCGGTCCTTGACCACGTAGACGGTGACCGGGCCGCGCCGCAACGGCCGCGAGAAGATCAGGTCGTCGCGCAGCCGGGGACGCTTGGCCAGCAGGCCCGGGGCGCTCACCGGCACACCGCCACGGACCCGGGGAGCCGTTCGCCACTCACGCCGGCACCGGCTGCTCGCGCAGGACCCGCGCGAGCAGGTAGGACAGGTACGCCTCGTCGCGGATGGTGGCGTGCAGCCGGTTGTTGGTCATGTGCAGGTACGGCGACAGCAGCGACGCCAGCGCCTCCGCCGGATCGGTGAGCACCCGCTCGTCGCCGGTGCTCCACGTCCGCACCGCCAGCGCCCCGGACGTGGCCAGCGCCCGTACCCGCTCCCGGAGCTGGGCGGCGTGCCCGGCCCAGCCGCGCAGGAATCCGGGCAGCCGCTCGGGCCGTCCCTGCTCGATGAGGGCGAGGATCCGGTGTACCCGGCGGCCCAGTTCGACGGCCACCCCGTCGTACATCCGGGCGTACTCGTCGGCGCCGATCAGGTCGGTGCCGGCGAACGCCCGGTGCCAGAACCGGTGGTACGTGTCGAGAAAGTCGATCAGCGCCGCCCGGTCCGGCAGGAAGGTGCCCGCCAGCACCGTCATGAGCTGCGCGGCGGTGCCCAGCAGCACGGGTCGCAGGTGCAGGTTCATCGACGCGAGGGCGTCCAGCACCACCTCGCTGGAGTGCTGGAAGTGCCACTCCGCCACCTCGATGCCGGCCGGCCCGCCGTACTTGCCGTACTCGGGTTCGTAGGGGCGGTAGCTGAACGAGTTGTTGGGCTGCAACAGCATCTGCCCGTTCGCGTCGACGAGGTCCGCCGGACGGCCCGCGGGGAACTCCAGCGCGAACAGGATGTCGTACAGCTCCCGCAGGTAGCCGGTGCCCATCGCGTACAGCGCGGGCCGGGTGGCCAGGAACTGGTTGACCGCCTCCTCGGCCCGCGCCCGCACCGCCGGCTCGTCCTGCGGGGTGCGGGGCCGCAGTCGCAGCCGCACGTGCGGTCCTTCCAGCCAGTAGTTGATGAAGAAGTGGCCGGCCAGCAGCCCCCGCTCGGTGAGGTCGCGGACCAGCGGACGGACGCAGTCGACCAGCAGCGGCTGCGGGTTGGCCGCGTAGAAGACGTGCAGGGCGAGCCACTGCCCCCGGGGGGCGGTGACCGGCTCGGTGGGCAGGGGCACGGGTAAGGCGGTCATCGGGCCTCCCTGGGCTCGGTGCGGAAGGTCTCCACGGCCAGCTCGCAGACGTGGTCGCCGCCCTCGCCGTGGGCGGCCAGCTCGGTCGCGGCGGGCAGCATCTCGCGCAGCACGACCAGGTCCCGCGGCGCGTCGAGCGCGCCACGGAGCGCCTGCAGGGACAGCGGGCTGTCGAAGTCGACGTACTGCGGCTTGGGGTTGGCCACCACCCGGCCGGGATCGGCCGGGTAGATGGTGACGAAGACCTGATCCGGCATCCCGTGCCGGCGCCGCCACCGGCGCCAGTCCAGGAAGGCCGCCGGGTCGACCGCGGGGTCGCCGGTCGCCGGCAGGTCGGCCACCCGCGCCGACCAGCTCCGGCGGCTGAGCACGACGTTGCCGGCGCGCAGCCGCGGGCGGGCGGTGACCCCGTCCGGCCCGGCGGTTCCGGGAACGCCGCGCCAGATGTCCAGCCGGACCATCGAGGCCGGCGACAGCAGCAGGAGGGTACGCGGGATCCGCGGCAGCGCCATCGGCAGCAGGTAGCCCAGGTAGACAACCACCACCTCCCGGTCGAGGGACCGGGACCGCAGCACGACCCGGCCGGTGTCCGGGTCGTGCACCAGGTAGAGGTCGTCGAGGGTGAGCTGCCGCCGCGCCGGCACGCTGCTGGTCTCGCCCGGACAGACTATGACGTGGTCGGTGAGCCGCGCGTGCAGGTTCAGGTTGGTGGTGGCGGGGCCGCCGGTCAGCTCGGCGAACACCGCACCGGGCGGGGTGTGCGCGCCCGCCTGGTCGCGCAGCCGCTGCGCCAACGGCGGGGTGTCCCCGGCGAAGCAGTGCGTGAAGCGGCTGAACGGGAACGCGAGCCCGCCGAACGACTGGTTGAGCACCAGCAGCGGCTCCGGCTCCCGCATCGCCACCTGGGCGAAGTGTCCCTGCGGGCGGAAACCCGGCGCGTCGTCGCCGAGCAGGTCGCCGACCTCGTCGAACAGGTCGGCCGGCAGCGTCAGCTCGGTCCGGTCCGGGTCGGCCTCGACGAGCGCCCGCAGCCGGGCCGCGAAGGTCTGCCGGGCCCGGTCCAGGGCGACCATCTCGGGCCGGCCCAGCCAGTTCTCCTCCGGGGTGTACGTCCCGTCCTCGGCGAACGGCCGGCGTCCCGCGGTGTACGAGGAGTACTGGTCGTACAGGTCGTCGTGGAAGTCCTCGACCAGCCGCAGCAGGTCGTCGCACCGACCGCCGACACCGAACCGGGCCAGGAAGAACCCGTGGAACATGATCCGGTGCGGCAGGGCCTGGTCGAAGGCGGGCAGGATCCGCTCCACCGCGGCGAGGTCGGCGCCCACCAGCCGGTTCCAGTCCCCGGCCGACACGTCGGCGGGGGCACCGGCGATGCGGGTGTCCTCGTACAGCAGCGTCTGCGGCAGGGCCGCGTCGTCCTCGCCCAGGTCGGCCATGGCCGCCCGCAGCGCGGCCCGCAGCCGGTGCCGCAGCTCCCGGCGCTGCCCGAGCTCCCCCTGCCGGTACGCCTCGACGAGCCCGGCGACGCCGTCGAGCCGTTCGGCGAGTTGCCGCGCCCAGGACCGGTCGATCCGGCCCACCGTGCCGGCCAGCGCCCGCAACGGGTCCGGCGTGTGCACGTCGGTGTCCAGGCCGACCAGCCGGAGCATCCCGAGCCGCAGCAGGGTCGACAGGTACGCCTCGCTCTCCGCCCGGTCGGCGCCGGTCCGCGCGCCCAGCCGGTCCACCAGATCGGCGCAGCGCATGGTGCCGCGCTCCTGCAGCAGGGTGGTCAACTCGTCCAGGACGCCGCTGCGACGCAGGAAGAACAGCCCGTCCCGGATGGAGTCGAAGCTGACCGCGGCGCTGTCGTCGCCGGCCGTGACCCACTGGCGCACGTACCGGATCCGGTCGTCGTCGCGGCGCCAGCCCGGGCTCAGCGTGACCGGCAGGTCGCCACGCCGGTCCGGGTCGGCGCTGATCAGGTCGGCCAGCCGCGAGACGAGGACGACGTTGAGGCGGACGTGGCGCTGCCAGTCCGGGCCGACCCGCAGGTCCAGGCCCGGGGCGTCGTCGTCGAAGCGGCCCAGCGCCACTCCGGTGAAGGTGCTGAACGGGCTGGTCTTGCAGGCGGTGCGGTAGAGGTAGGACAGCAGCGAGCGCTCGATCCGGCGGATCTTCTTGTTCGCCGGCCGGGCCGGGTCCGGCGCGGCGATCGTGGCGAGCTGCTCGTCGAGCGTCGGGGAGGCGAACTGGAGTCCGCCGCGCAGCCGTGGCTCGTCGGCCAGCCGCCACAGCAGCCGGCGCGTCTCGGCGACGTCGGCGGCGAACCCGGCGGCGCCCTCGTCCTGCTCCCGCGCGAGTTGCCGGCGCAGCCCCAGCCACTGCCGCACGGCGGGTAACGCCGCCGGGCGGACCTGTTCGACCGCGGCCAGCGCCGCCTCGGGCGAGGTGGGCAGCGCGGTGTTGAAGATCTGTCGCCGCAGGGTCAGCAGCCGGCGGCGCGCGGCCTCGTCGTCGTTGGCGCTGATCAGTTCGTGGAGCAGGTCGCTGAGCCGGGCTCCGTCGCTGACCAGCCGGTCCTCCAGCGCGAGAACGCCGTCGGCCCAGGCGCACGCCCGGGGACAGCGCAGCCGCTCGACGGTGGACAGCGGCAGTCCGGCGACCCGGGCCAGCAGGTACGACCCCGGCTGCCAGCCGGCGGCGGTGACCCTCCCGGGTGTCCCCGTGGACGACGTGGACGGCGTGGACGGCGTGGACGGCGTGGACGGCGTGGACGGCGTGGACGGCGTGGACGGCGTGGACGGCGTGGACGGCGTCATCGCGGCTCGCAGCGCCGGGGTCATCGCAGCTCGTAGCGGTAGTCACCGAGGCCGGCGCGCTCCGCACCGGCCAACATGATGAGCAGCGGGAACTCCCCGGTGTCGGCCAGGTGCAGCTCCTCGACGTACGAGACGTTGTCGAAACCCAGCGCCACCCCGGCTCCGACCCGCAGGGCCGCGGCGGCGGTGTAGAAGGTCTGCGCCACCGCGCCGATGGTGGCGTTGACGAGGTTGTAGCCACGGTCGCCCGTGGCGTCGAGGACGGCGGGCGTGCGCACGGTCGGCACCAGAACCACGGCGGCCTGTTCCAGGTTGTAGTTGGCCAGGAAATAGTTGCGCTGGAGGAAGTCGCCCGGCGGGCCGGAGGTGATCCGGGCCAGCGTGTGCGTCTCGGGCTCGTACCCGTACCCCCCGCTGGGCACGTCCGCGACGTGGTTGACGAAGGCGTAGATCCTGGCCAACGGGCCGTCGTCCGCGGAGTCGATCTCGCAGGGCACGGTGCTGCCGGCGGTGGCCCGCAGCAGCGCCGCCAGGTGCGCCGCGGGCATCGGCCGGCCGGCGGCGAACCGGCCGAAGCTGCTCCGCCGGGCGGCCAGCGCGGCGCTCACCGACATCCGCATCGGCGCGGGTTCCGGCAGCGGTACCCGGGTCCGCTCCGGCGGTGCCGGCGGGATGCCGGCGGCGGCCAGCGCGCCGCGCGGCGGACGGTCGACCGCCGCGGCGGTGGCCCGGTGGATCCGGCGCAGGGTGTCGAACTCCAGCAGCCGCCGGGACCGCTCCTGGTCGGCGTGCCGGACCCGGACCGTCGGAGCCGGCTGTGGCCACGGCGATCCGGCGGACCGGTCGCCGCCGGCGGGTCCGGTGTCGCCGGCCCCTTCACCGGTGGGGCCGGCACCGCCGGCACCGCCGACGCTGTCGGGACCGCCGGCGGTGCCCGGACCGTCGGCGGGGCCCGGACCGTCGGCGGGCGCCCAGGTCAGCGGTACGACGGCGAACAGCGCCTCGTCGTCCGGGACCAACCCGAGCAGGTCGGCGAGCGCGGCCTGGTCGAACCAGAGCACCGGCTCGACCCGCCGGCCCTGGGCGCCGGCCCACAGCCGCCAGGTCTGCACCAGGGTTCCCACGTCCATCGACACCGCGTGGTAGGAGAAGTTGTTGTACTTGAAGGCGTTCTGCCAGTACTTGACGCCGACGATCAGGAACTGGCCGGCGTGCTGTTCCGGCCCGACCGCCTCGGCCACCCGGGCGGTGACGTCGCCGGCCAGCAGCCGCTGCATGGCGTGCCGGGCGTGCGCGTAGTAGTAGACGCCCGGCGGCACCCCGGCGCCCGGCCCCGCGACCCAGTAGACGCTGCACGGGTAGAGGCCGCCGCCGGAGGCCGTGCCGCGGTGCCAGTTGGCGTGCGCGTACGAGGGCAGGGCCGCCAGGTCGGTGTTGGCCTGGACGCCCAGTCGGCGCCCGAACAGGCCGTACGAGTGGTGCAGCATGCTGGCCAGCAGCGGCAGCGTGAACGGCTCGTCGGCCGCCCCGGATCCGCCCGGGACGGTACCGGCCGACCCAGCCGGCGGGGTGCTGGCCGAACCGCGCAGGGCGGTGCCGGCCGACGCGCGCAGCGCGGTGTCCAGGCTGGCCGTCACCGGCGTCGGGGCCGGCAGCGGAAACGCGGTGGCCGCCGGGTAGTACTTGCCGCGGCGGGGCGCGTCACCCCAGTCCGGGGTGAAGTCGACCGGTGGCATGGGCTCCCGACCCCGCCTCAGGATCGCGGTCGCGTAGGCGTGGGCGAAGCCGGAATTGTCGGGCGTCATGGCGGGACCTCACGGGAACGGGTGGGGGACGGCATGGACTTCGTGCTCGTACAGGTCGCGGTCGAGCAGGCCGGCCTCGCGGAACGCCGTTCGCAGTCGCGGCGCGTGCGGCGCGCGCTGGCGCAGCCAGCCGAAGTCGATCGGCAGGAGTCCGGGGACGATGACGCTGGCCGTGTGCAGGCCGAGGTCGCGCTGCTCGGGTGAGGTCTGGTCGACGGCGATCACGTCGAACCCGTGCCCGGTCACCGCGCCCAGGCAGTATTCGAGGTCGTCGCGCAGGTCGCCGGAGACGGGCGGCGCGGGCCGGTCCCGCCCGTACAGCTCGCGCATGGGCGCCGGGCGTGGCCCGCGCTCCAGCAGGAACGCCGCGTGCCGGGCCATCTCCGGCAGGCCGTAGAGCAGCGGGTGGTCGTGCAGCCCCTGCACCTTGGCGAAATCGGTTACCATGCCCCGCAGTCGCGGCTCGTCGGCGGCGGCCCGGACCCGGACCATCACCGAATCGGTGGCGATCTCACACAGCGCCGCGGTGATGGCCGCCTGCGGGTCGAGACTGGCGCCACCGCCGAAGGCGAGCGTGCCCAGCCCGCCGTCCTCGCGGACCGCCACCGCGGTCACCACCGGGATGTCGAAGGTGATCCGGGCGTCGAAGAACCTGGCCCGGTAGCCGTACATCGCCAGCCGGTCGATCATCATCCGGATCCGCGGCTGTTCGATGCTGGCCGGATCGATCTCCGGCAGCGACCGCGCGCCGTACCAGGCCAGCAGGAACGCGTCCCGCTCGACCGCCTCCATCAGGCCGTGGTAGACCGCCTCCACCATGGACCCGCCGGAGGCGCAGCCGTTCGAGGTCTCCTGGACGAACCGCTCCTGCACGTTCGCCGCGTGGTAGTAGACCAGGATCTCCGGTACCAGCACCGGCCGCTGGTCGCGCAGCGTCCAGCCCCAGACCCAGCTGATCGGCCGGTCCGGGTCGAACCGGTGCACGTACGGGTTGGCCCGGTGGAACTCCTCGGTGTACAGCCCGCAGGTGCGCGGGTCGAGGGCGTCGTCGCCCAGTTCGGTCAGGCTCGCGGTTACCGCCGTGCGCTTGCCTCGCGGGCGCAGCCCGGCGGCCCGCTCCAGCCCTTCCAGCACCGCGATCCGGGCGCTGCGCCGGTAGCCGTCGGCGTGTCCGCCGTACAGCGTCTCGCGCAGGTACCGGCCGGTGCGCAGGGTGAAGGCGCCGACCGCCGGGGAGGTGGACAGCGAGGTGAGGTCCTGCCACAGCGTGCCGCCGAGCGCGCCGCAGACCGGGTTGGCGAACGCCTCGACGGTCAGCGGATAGTCGTCCAGGTCCCTGCCGCGGAACGTGCCGGGCGCGCTCGTCGGCGTCGGGCCGAGCTTGATCTCGGCGAGTCCGGGGGCGTCCGGCCGGCCGGTACCGCAGGCCGGGCAGCCCGGGTCCGGCACCAACGGAACCCGCGACACGCGCAGGGTGCGCAGGTCGACCTGGCAGACGGTGGCCGGGCCGGCGCCGGGGTCCGGGGCGACGCGGTGCGCCTCGATGAGGGCGTGCAGGAAGTCGGCCACGAACGCGGTCGCGTACGGCCACGGATTGGCCGCGACGGTCGGGCCGCCGAGTTCCACCGCGTCGCGCAGGTCGCGGTGCCGCACCGCCTGCCAGCGCCGCGCCAGGCAGGTCGCGCAGGGCGCCGCCGACGACACCGGTCCGAGCAGGGCCAGTTGCCCGTACAGCAGCACCCGGGGATGTCCGGCGCCCGACCCGGGCGGGCTTGCCCGCGGTACGTCCGGACCGGGTGCGGTCGGCGCGGATGGGTCCGGTGCGAAGGTGGCCAGTTCGTCGCGCACCCCGAGCGGGACAACCTCGACCGGGCAGCCGCGCCGCGCGAGCAACCGCGCCAGGGCGGCGCAGATCAGTTCGTCCGGCTGGCTCGGCGCGGCGACGTTCACCGGTCACCCGCGCTGGCCAGCAGCACCCGGACCGCGACGAGCCCGCCCGCCGCCAGGTCCGCCCCGCCGACGGGCGCCACCAGGACGTCGAGGCCGATCCCCGGCAGCCCGCGCAGGACGTCCGCCCAGCGCCGCACCACCCCGGTGGCGGCCTCGGCTTCGGACCGCACGGCCAGCGTGCCCGCGTCGAAGTCCGCCAGCACGGGATCGCCGATGTCCGGTTCGTCGCCCGGTGCCTGCTGCCGGAGCTGCACCTGGCCGAGCAGGTCCCGCAGCGCACCGACCGCCGCGACCGGCCAGCTCGGGTCCGCGCCCAGGGCGTACGACCAGCGGCCCCGGGCCTCATCCCAGCAGCGCGCCAGCAGCCCCGCCAGCCCCGTACCCGGCTCGGCACCGAGGTCGAGCAGTTCGACCGTGACCCCCAGGTTCACCGCCGACTTGGTGAGGAAGACCAGCTCGGGATCGCCGTCCACGGCGTCGAGGCGAACCTGGCGTACCGGAGCCACCCCTTCGACGGCCCGGCGCAGCGCCCGGTAGGCCAGCGCCGACGCCAACCCGGCCCGGACCGCTTCGCTGAGGTCGCTGCCGGCTCCCCCGCCGGCGCGGGTCGGCTCGACGAGGTGGCCGCGGTTGGCCGCGCCGAACGGCTCCAGCACCGCCACCGGCACGGCCACCACCCGCCCGGTCAACAGCGACCGGGCCGCGGCCCAGTCCCGCGGCGCCGACCCCTCCGCCCGCTCGCCGGTGCCGGCCCAGCCCGAGGCGAGTCCGAGCCGCGCGGCGCCGATCCGCGGCGCGTCGTCGGGTGCGGCCCGACCCACCGCCGCGTGACCGGTCCGCACCACGGCCGCCGCGCGCAGCGCCCGCAGTCGGGCCGCGGCCACGTGGTGGACGTCGAAGGCGGTCAGGGTACGGCGCCGGCCGCCGCCGTCGGTGAACTCGACCGCCCCGATCTTGATCGGGGTCTGGTCCCACCGCTCGTCGTCGTACCGGCGGAACACCCCCAGGTGGGGCTGGACCAGCGGCTGGTGGGTGGCCAGCGCCGCCACCGCGGCCTCCGCCTCGGCGGACGGGTCCTGGTCGGCGGTCCCGGTGGCCACCCCTTCGGCGTCCAGGTCGACGCCGTCCCAGGACAGCTCCGGTGGCTCGGGGCGGCAGAAGACGCAGCCGGGGTCGGCCAGCAGCGGCTCGGCCAGCACATCGAGCGAGGCGAGGTGCTGTACGAGCACCCCGCCGTCGGTCTCGGCCGGCAGCGCGCCGGTTCTCAACCGGAAGATCTCGTACGCCAGCAGGTTTCCGACCATCGCCGCCAGTGGCCCGTCCGGTTCGGCGGCGCCCGGCGCGGCGCCGCGCGGCAACGCCGCGGCGCGCCACACCAGCCCGGCGGCCCCGGTCTGGTCGTTGTCGGCGAACCGGGTCATCGCGCAGCACCAGCAACCCCGGCGGTCGGCGCCCATCACCGGGCCCACCAGCATCCGCTCCCCGACGACCCAGGCGGTAAGCAGCAGCCGGCCGGCCGGGACTCCCGCCGCCAACAGCCGCAGGGCGTCGCGCGGCGCGTCGTCGCCGGCCGCGACGACGACGATGTCGGCCGCTTCCAGGTCCGACCAGTCGACCTCGGCGCCCGTACGGGGCAGTTCGGAGACGGTGGCCGCGCAGGTCACGGCGTCCAGTTCGGCCAGCTCCGCCGCCAGCGTGCCGGCGACCTCGGGCGCGGCCCGCACCTCGGCGGCGCCGTTGCGCAGCAGGCCCAGCACGCAGGCCCGGGCGACGGGACCGGTGCCCAGCACCGCGGTCCGGCTGCCGCGGAAGTCGGCGAACCGCTGCGGCGCGCGGTCGACGTAGTGGTCGAGGTAGGCGATCTGCGCGGCGAAGTGCGCGGCCACGGCCGGCCCCAGCACGGTGGCCGGGTCGGCCTCGTCCGTCGGGATGTCCCGGGCGAATCCCCGGGCGTAGAGCGCGCTGACCAGTTCGCCGATCATGGCGCGCTGCGTCTCGGGCAGCCGGGCGCAGATGTCGGCGACCCGGTTCCGCCCGTTGAGGTGGGGAACGAGCAGTGACGCCAGCCGGTACGCGGTGGTGGCGGAGAGCCGGAAGCCGCTGTTGGCGTTGTGGAACAGCACTCCGTCCTCGGTCCGGGTGAACAGCACGTCGTGGCGGATCCGCGGCCGGGTCTGAGCCACCGTCTCGTAGGCAGCGCTCATCGCAGGGTTCCCTTCGCTCGGTGCGGGCGTGATGGTGGTTCGTGGGGCGGTGCGTAACGCCCGGCGGCTTCCCGCGCGTGCAGTCTCGGCAGGTCCCGGATCCAGTAGTGCGCCGCGCTCTCTTCCAGCAGGCAGTGGTCGACGAGGTCGTCGAGGAGGTCGCGGGCCGCGCCGGGATCGACGCCGAGCAGCTCGGCGGCCCGGTCCACGGTGATCGTCCCGGTGGTCGTGGTGGCCAGGCGGACGAACACCCGGGCCAGTTCGTCACCGGCCCGGTCCAGCGCGTCGTCCAGGCGGTGCCCGAGTGACATGCCCGGATCGCCGGCCAGGCTCAGCCGACCGATCCGGTCCGCGCGCAGCCACTCGACGGCCTCGGCGAGGCTCATCCGGGAGCGCAGCAGCATCCGGGTGGCGACGATGCGCAGGGCCAGCGGCAGGTGCTGGCACAGTGCCGCGAGTTCCGCGGCCGCCACGGGCTCGCTGTCCACCCGGTCGGCGCCGAGCAGGTCGGTGAACACCTGGATGGAGTCGACCGGGTCGAGCGGTTCGAGCCGGTGCAACCAGCCGCCGGAGCGCGCGACCAGGCCAGACAGGCTCTGCCGGCTGGTCAGCAGCAGGACGTCACCGGGGTCGAGCAGCGCCGGAAGCCGTAGCGCCACGGCCGCGTCAGCGACGTCGTCGAGCAGCAGCAGCCGCGGCCCGGCGGCGGGGTCACCGGCGGCCAGCACCTGCCGTTCGGCGTCCTCGGCCGGCAGCGCCGTGCCGGTCGCGGAGCGCATCGGCAGGGACAGCCGGCCACCGGGAAAGGCGTCGGCGACAAGATGTGCGACCTGCTGCGCCAGCGCGGTCTTGCCGATGCCCGGTGGGCCGCTGAGCACCACGATCGGGGTGCCGGCCCGCAGTCGGTCGACGACCGCGCGGCAGAGCGCGACCCGGCCGACGAAGCCGGAGACCGCCGACCCGCGGGCCAACTGGGGAGCGGGCTCGACCAGTCCGACGGCGGCGGATCGGCCGGCTGCGGCGGCCGGACCCGTTGGGGCGGACGATCTGACGAGGGTGTCCGGGCCGGGTGGCGCGGGCAGGCCGGGCGCCGCGGCGGAGGCGGAGGAACCGGCCGGCACGGGTCCGCCGGACGACGTGGCCAAGGCGACAGCCGGCCCCGGGCTACCGGCCGGCGCGAACGGCGAACCGGCCAGGGCGGACGGACCAGCCGATACGGCCGGACCGGCCGACGCGGAGGGACCAGCGAACGGCGGCGGGCCGGCGAACGCGGGCGGACCAGCCAACCCGGGCGGGCCGGCGAACGCGGACGGGTCGCCGCGCAGGATCACGAGTTCCAGTCCACGCAGCGTCGGCCCCGGGTCGACGCCGAGTCCCTCGCCGAGGTGCTCCCTGATCCTGCGGAACTCCGCCAGCGCGTCGGCGCGGCGGCCGGTCCGGTACAGCACCCTGATGAGCTGCTCGGAGAACCGCTCGTTGGCCGGGTACGCGCGGGTGGCCGTCCACAGGTCGACCAGCGCCGACCGGTCGCGACCCAGGCCGATCTTCAGGTCGCAGACACGCTCGATCACCCGGACCCGCTCCTCGCTGATCCGCGGTACGACGTCCCGGTGCAACGCCTCCGACGGCACGTTGGCCAGCATCGGGCCGCTCCAGAGCGCGAGCGCCTCCTCCAGCGTCGCCAGCTCCGCCTCGGGATCCCGTTCGTCGCGGGTCTGCCGGATCAGGTCGCGGAAGTGCATCAGGTCCACGCTCTGCGCGGTGGCCGTGATGCGGTAGCCGCCCGGCACGGTCTTGATCACGCTGCCGGTGATGCCGTGCCGGCCGAACATCTGCCGCAGCCGCAGCGCACACGTCTGGAGCGCGGCCTTGGCTGAGGCGGGCCGTTCGTCGCCCCAGATCGCCTGTTGCAGCATGCCGACCGACACGACCTCGTCCGGATGCAGCAGGAGCGTCGCCAGCAGCGAGGTCACCTTCGACGGTGGCAGGACCAGCGTCTCGCCCATGCTGGTCAGCGTCAGCGGGCCCAGCACCCGGAAGGCCGCGACCCGCCCGGGTTCCCCCGCCGACGACCCGACCCGGTCGGGTTGGGCCACCGGTCCACGCTCCATCGTGATCCCCCGTCACAATCCTCGGGCCGAGTCCGCGCGTGCGGGACCCGGCGCCAGGCCCTGTTCCACCAATGTCGATCGGGCCGAGCCGAGCTGGCGGTCCGGCGGTGTCGGCAGGGCGGCCAGGGCTTCGACACCGGTCTAGGTGACCGTCCATCCCCGTAACGCGGGCACGACCCGTACCGCGCGCTCACAGACGCGCTGCACGATGTAGTCGGATATCTCCTGCTCGGAGGCGACGGTGAAAACCGCCAACTCCACGCAGCCGGCGATGATGCGGGCATGGATGTGCCGGATGCCGTCGGCCAGGGTCGTGTTGAGCCAGAGCAGGTCGGTCAGCTCGCCGGCGGACAGCGCGGAGTCGTCGCGCGGCGGCCGCAACGCGATCCGGGTGAGCAGCACGGCACGCCTCCGCAACCGGGCCGACCCGGTCTGCGCGCCTGCCCCCTCCGAGCCGATCTCGTGATGACGATCAGGAACTCCCTCGGCCAGATCCACCCGAGCCGTAGCCGCGACCGGCCCGGAGCCGGTGCGGGGTTGTCGCCCGTCAGGCACTGGGGCGCCTCCTCATTGCGTCGTCCACCGTCGATGCGGTGGCACTAAGAGACTGGGCGCTGACGGGTCGTGACGTCACCCCCACCGGTTGTGGGGGGGGGGGGGGGGGGGGGGGGGGGGGGGGGGGGGGGGGGGGGGGGGGGGGGGGGGGGGGGGGGGGAGGGGTGAGGTCAAGCAGACAGAGCTCCAGGAGCGTGGTGTGCGGTGCCC
>NZ_JBTIXF010000058.1:0-39711 GCF_055793945.1 Plantactinospora sp. A48
TTGCCTCGCTTCGCGCGTATTGTCTCGCTTCCCGCCCCCCCCCCCCCCCCCCCCCCCCCTCCCCCCCTCCCCCCCCCCCCCCCCCCCCCCCCCCCCCCCCCCCCCCCGGCGCCCCGGCGACCGAGCCCTCAGCGCTCGGTGGAGGTGCCGAGGATGACCCCCCGGACCTCGTCCTCGACTTCCGACGTGCAGACGAAGACCAGCTCGTCGCCCGCCTCCAGCGGGTCGTCCGGAGACGGCGCCAGGACCCGTTTGCCGCGCAGGATCGCCACCAGGGCGGAGTCGCGGGGCAGCGGCACGGACCGCACCGGGTGCCCGACGTAGGGTGCGGCCGGTGGCAGGGTGATCTCGACGAGGTTGGCCTGGCCCTGCCGGAACGTCATCAGCCGGACCAGGTCGCCCACCGTGACCGCCTCCTCGACCAGGGCGGCCATCACCCGCGGCTTGCTGACCGCGACGTCCACCCCCCACTGGTCGGTGAACAGCCACTCGTTCTCGGCGCGGTTGACCCGGGCGACGACCCGGCCCACCGCGAACTCGGTCTTGGCCAGCAGCGAGACCACCAGGTTGACCTTGTCGTCACCGGTGGCGGCCACCACCACGTCGCAGCCGGCGACGTCAGCCTCCTCCAGGCTGGTCAGCTCGCACGCGTCGGCGAGCACCCAGTCGGCGTTCGGCACCCGCTCGGGGCGCAGCATCTTGGGCTGCCGTTCGATGAGCATCACCTGGTGGCCGTTCTCGATCAGTTCCTGGGCGATCGAGCGGCCCACGTTGCCCGCGCCGGCGATGGCGATCCGCATGGTCAGTGTCCCCCTTCGGGAGAGGTACCGGCCGCCGCGGTCACCGCCGGAGCGATGTCGTCGGTGACCAGCATGAACAACTGGTCACCCTCCTGGATCACGGCGGACGAGTTGGGCAGCGTACCGATGCCGAACCGGATCACGTACGCCGTTCGTGCCCCGGTGGTCTCCTCCAGCACGCGCAGCGGCCGGCCCACCCAGTCCTTGTGCAGGGTCACTTCGATGATCGACACGGTGCTGGTCGGATCGCGGAAGATCTCCACGTCCCCCTCGGGCACCAGGTGCCGCACCATCCGGTCGGCGGTCCACCGCACGGTCGCCACGGTGGGGATGCCCAGCCGCTCGTAGACCTGGGCGCGGCGCTGGTCGTAGATCCGGGCGGCGACCCGGGACACCCCGAAGGTCTCGCGGGCCAGCCGGGCCGAGATGATGTTGGAGTTGTCGCCGCTGGACACCGCGGCGAAGGCGTCGGCCCGCTCGATGCCGGCCTGGCGCAGCACGTCCCGGTCGAAACCCATGCCGGTGACCGTGATGCCGCCGAAGTCCGGTCCCAGCCGGCGGAACGCGTCGGAGTCCTGGTCGATGACGGCCAGCGAGTGGCCCCGGGCCTCCAGACTGTGCGCCAGGGTGGAACCCACCCGACCACATCCCATGATCACGACATGCACGGCGATTCCTCCCGAGGCCACCACGGCCCACCCGTGCCGGGTGGCGCACCGATCAGCGTGCCACCTCGGACACGCGCTCGCGCGACGGACCGTACCGCGTCAGCAGGTCGTCGCGATGTCCGGGAGGGGCGGACCGTACCGTGTCCCCGCCCACACCGATCGATCCGACTCCCTGGCGGCGGCTGATCTGACCTCGCCGTACCCTTAGCGCTTGTGGCCAGTCCCACCTCTCTGCTGAAGCGGCTGCTCGTCGGCCGCCCGTTCCGGTCCGACCGGCTCCAGCACACGTTGCTGAGCAAGCGGATCGCGCTACCGGTGTTCGCCTCGGACGCGTTGTCCAGCGTCGCCTACGCCCCGGACGAGATCCTGCTGACGCTCTCCATCGCGGGGGTCTCGGCGTTCGCCTTCTCCCCCTGGGTGGCGCTGGCGGTCGTGGTGGTGATGCTCACTGTGGTCGCCAGCTACCGGCAGAACGTCCACGCCTACCCGTCCGGTGGTGGCGACTACGAGGTGGCCACCGTCAACCTCGGTTCCCGGTTCGGGGTCGGGGTGGCGAGCGCGCTGCTTGTCGACTACATCCTCACGGTGGCGGTGTCGACCTCGTCGGGGGTGGCCAACCTGGGTTCGGTGCTGCCCTGGGTGGCCGGCCACAAGGTGGGGGTCGCGGTCGCCGCGGTTGCCCTGCTCACCGCCGCCAACCTGCGTGGGCTGCGCGAGTCGGGCACGGCCTTCGCCATCCCCACGTACGGCTTCATGATCGTGATCCTGGGCATGATCGTGACCGGGCTGGTCCGGATCTTCATCCTCGGCCACGACCTGCGGGCGCCCAGTGCCGGGCTGGAGATCCGGGCCGAGCACAGCGTCACCGGGTTCGCCCTGGTGTTCCTGCTGCTGCGGACGTTCTCCTCCGGCTGCGCCGCGCTGACCGGTGTCGAGGCCATCTCCAACGGCGTACCGGCGTTCAAGCCGCCGAAGAGCCGCAACGCCGCCACCACCCTGCTGCTGCTCGGTCTGGTCGCGATCAGCATGCTGGTCGGGATCGTCTGGCTGGCCCGGCTGACCGGCCTGCAGTTCGTGGAGAGCGCCGACCAGATCGTCGGGGGTCCCGCCGGGTACGTCCAGAAGACCGTCACCACGCAGCTCGGCGAGACGGTCTTCGGCTCCGGCTCGGTCCTGCTGTACGTGGTGGCCGGGATGACCGCGCTGATCCTGTTCCTGGCCGCCAACACCGCCTTCAACGGCTTCCCGGTGCTCGGCTCGATCCTCGCCCAGGACCGCTACCTGCCCCGGCAGTTGCACACCCGGGGCGACCGGCTGGCCTTCTCCAACGGCATCATCCTGCTGGCGCTGTTCGCCGTGGTCCTCATCGTGGCCTTCCAGGCCGAGGTGACCCGGCTCATCCAGCTCTACATCGTCGGCGTCTTCGTCTCGTTCACGCTCTCCCAGGGCGGCATGATCCGGCACTGGAACCGGCTGCTGGCCCGGGAGCGGGATCCGCAGGTCCGCCGCCGGATGATCCGGTCCCGGGCGATCAACACCTTCGGCATGGTGCTCACCGGCATCGTGCTGGTGATCGTGCTGATCACCAAGTTCCTGCTGGGGGCGTACATCGCGATCGTGGCGATGGCCGTCGCCTTCCTGCTGATGCTGGCCATCCGCCGGCACTACGACACGGTGGCCCGGGAACTGACCCCGGCCGACGAGGGGCGACCGGTGCTGCCGGCCCGCAACCACGCGATCGTCCTGGTCAGCAAGGTTCATCAACCGACGCTGCGGGCCCTGGCGTACGCCACCGCCACCCGGCCGGACACGCTCACCGGGGTCACCGTGAACGTGGACGAGAAGGACACCCGGGCCATCCAGGCGGAGTGGGAGCGGCGGGGCATCTCCGTGCCGCTCACCGTGGTCGACTCGCCGTACCGGGAGATCACCCGACCGATCCTGGACTTCGTGGCCTCGACCCGCCGGGAGTCGCCCCGGGACGTGGTCACGGTCTTCATCCCGGAGTACGTCGTGGGCCACTGGTGGGAGAACCTGCTGCACAACCAGAGCGCGTTGCGGTTGAAGACCCGCCTGCTGTTCGAACCGGGCGTGATGGTCACCAGCGTTCCGTGGCAGTTGGAGTCGAGCGCCGCGCGCAACCTGGACCGGTTGGACGCCACCCTCACCCGGGGTCCCGCCCGCGGTCCCCGGGGCGCGGTCCTGGGCGGGCTGCTGGCCCCGGCGCCCTCCGCTCCGGCCACCGACGCCGAGCCGGCCGACCCGGGCGCGTCCGGGTCCGACCCCGCCGGTCGCCCCACCGGCCCGGCGACGTCGGGCCCCGATCCGGCCGGCCGCGGGTCCGCCGGCCGTGGGTCCGCCGGTCGGGCGACACCGGACGGTGACGCCGCCTCGCCCGGCGGGACCGATCGGTCGGCCGGGGGCGCCCGATGACACTCCAGGAAGCGGAACGGGTCGAGCTGACCATCGGCGCGCCCGCGCACGGCGGGCACTGCGTCGCCCGGCACGAGGGGCAGGTGGTGTTCGTCCGCCACGCCCTGCCCGGGGAGCGGGTGGTCGCCGAGGTCACCGAGACACACCGCGGGTTCGCCCGGGCGGACGCCGTGGAGATCCTGGAACCGGCGGCCGACCGGGTGGAGCCACCCTGCCCGTACGCCCGGCCGGGGCGGTGCGGCGGATGCGACCTGCAACACGCGACGCCCGAGGCGCAGCGGGCCTGGAAGTCCGCCGTACTCCGCGAGCAGTTGGACCGGCTCGGTGGTCTCGACCCGGCGGAGTTGGCGGCGCTCGACCTGACGGTGCGGGCCGTGCCGGGCGGTCCGCTGGGCTGGCGGTCCCGGATGCGGTACACGGTGGACGCCGCCGACCGGGCCGGGCTGCGCAAACACCGCTCGCACGAGGTCGTACCGGTCGACCGCTGCCTGATCGCCCACCCGGCCATCCAGGACCTGCCGGTGCTGACCCCGAGTGGCCGGCGGTGGCCCGACGCCGACGAGGTGGCCACGATCGCCTCCACCGGCGGCGACGTGGTGGTCCGGGCGCTCACCCGGGACGGTGTCACGACGGTGGACGGTCCGGAGACGGTCACCGAGGTGGCCGCCGGGCGGGACTGGCGGCTGCCCACCGACGCCTTCTGGCAGGTACACCCGGCCGCCGCCGACACGCTCGCGGGCGCGGTGCTCGACCTGCTGCGGCCGGTGGCCGGCGAGACGGCCTGGGACCTGTACGGCGGTGCCGGGCTGTTCGCCGGCGCGCTCGCCGGTCCACTCGGTCCGGACGGCCGGGTGACCCTGGTCGAGGCGGACCCGGTGGCCGTGGCCGCGGCCCGGACCAACCTGGCCGACCTGTCCCGGTTCGAGGTGGTGCAGGCATCCGTGGAACGGGCCCTGGGTCGCCGCCGGCTCACCGGGCCGGTGGACCTGGTGGTCCTCGACCCGCCCCGGGCCGGGGCCGGACGAGCGGTCACCGAGGAACTGACCCGGTCCGGTGCGCGGGCGGTCGCATACGTCGCCTGCGACCCGGCCGCCTTCGCCCGGGACGTCCGCACCTTCCGCGCGGCGGGCTGGCGGCTGGCCGACCTGCGGGCGTACGACCTGTTCCCGATGACCCAGCATGTCGAGTGCGTGGGCCTGCTCGTTCCCTGACCATGCGGATCGTCTCGCTGATGTCCGGCACGTCGTACGACGGGATCGACGTGGCGGTGGCCGACTTCGTCCCGACCGGCGACACCCTCTGGCTGCGTCCGGTCGGCGTGCGGAGCCTGCCGTACGACGACGAACTGCGCGACGCGATCGCCGCCGTGCTCCCGCCCGCGGCAACCACCATCGAGGCGGTCTGCCGGCTGGACACCGGGCTCGGGCAGGCGTTCGCCGCGGCGGCGGCCGTCGGGGTGGAACTGGCCGGGGGCCGGGCCGACCTGGTCGTCTCGCCCGGGCAGACGGTCTTCCACTGGGTGACGGACGGGCGGGCGCGCGGCACCCTGCAACTCGGCGACCCGAGTTGGATCGCCCGGCGTACCGGCCTGCCGGTACTGTCCGGCCTGCGTGGTCCGGACATCGCGGCCGGTGGTCAGGGCGCGCCGCTGGTGCCGGCCTTCGACGCGCTGCTGCTCGCCCCCGACGCGCCGCCGGCCGGTCCGGGTCGGCCCCGGGCGGCGCTGAACCTCGGCGGTATCGCCAACCTCACCGTGGTGGATCCGCCGGCGCCGGTGCTCGGGTACGACATCGGGCCGGCCAACGCGCTGATCGACGCCGCCACCCGCCGCTTCCACGGGCTGCCCTACGACCGGGACGGTTCCCTGGCCGGAGCCGGTCGGGTCCACCCGGGACTGTTGACGCTGCTGCTGGCGGAGCCGTACTACGCGGCGCCGGCGCCGAAATCGACAGGCAAGGAACTCTTCTCGGCCGCGTACCTCGACGACCGGCTGGCCGCGCTCGGCGAACCGGTCGGTGGGACGGACGTGATCGCCACGGTGACCGAACTCACCGCGCGGATCGTCGCGGCGGCCTGTGACCGGCACGGCGTGACCGAGGTGTTCGGCGCGGGTGGCGGAATGCGCAACCCGGTGCTGACCGGCCGGTTGGCGGCGCTCGGCGCGGGCCGGTGGCGGCTGGGCCGCAGCGAGGAGCTGGGCGTCCCGGCGCAGGCCCGGGAGGCGTACGCGTTCGGCCTGCTGGGCTGGCTGTCCTGGCACGGCCTGCCCGGCGCCCTGCCCTCGGTGACCGGCGCGCGGTCCGCCGCCGTGCTGGGCAGCTGGACGCCCGGAACGGCCGCCCCGGCCCGGTCCGCACCCGGTCTGCCGCCCGGGACCGGCGCCCCGGTGCCGGGACCTGTTTCGCCGCCCAGGACCGGCGGCCCGGTGTCGGCACCCGTTTCGCCGCCCGGGACCGGCGGCCCGGTGCCGGCGCCGCGCCGGCTCCGGATCGCCACGACCGGCTCCCGAGATCTTGGATTTCTGCTGCCCCGCCGGGGGCAGTGAACATCCAAGATCTCGCGAAATCTTGCGGTTCGGGCCGGGAGATCGCGGTCAGCGTCGGTGGCGGAGCCTGATCCAGGCGACGATCAGGAGGATCGCGGGCAGCAGCGGCAGCCCGACCAGGGCCACCACGAGCAGGGCGAGCACCTGGCCGGCCGCGTACCGCCCGGTGGGCCGCGGCCGACGAACCGGTTCGGTGGGCGGTGGCCGCCGGGTCGATCCGGCCGGCCGTGCTGGGCGGGCGGGTTCGGTGGGTCGTGCCGGCTGGGTCGACCCGGCAGGCCGCGGTGGGCGGCCCGATTCGGTGGGTCGCGGGCGCTCGTGGATTGGCATGCAGACCTCGCCGCCGAGGGGTGTCCTGGCCGCCATGGTAGGCGTCCGGAGCCAGCCGGGGGTGCGATCTCCAGCCCAAGCTGCGGGTCGCGACATGGCCGATAGACTTTCCGGTCATGAGTGATGTAGAGGATTCGGCAACCGGCGCCAAGCTGCTCGGCGCCATCCGGGGACCCCGGGACGTCAAGCGGATGTCTGCCGAGCAGTTGGAGGTCCTCGCCGCCGAGATCCGGGACTTCCTCGTGGCCAAGGTGTCCCGCACGGGCGGCCACCTGGGCCCCAACCTGGGTGTGGTGGAGCTGACCCTCGCGCTGCACCGGGTCTTCGACTCGCCCAGGGACCGCTTCCTGTTCGACACCGGACACCAGGCGTACGTACACAAGATGGTGACCGGTCGGCAGGAGGGGTTCGACAAGCTCCGCCAGCGCGGCGGCCTGTCGGGGTATCCCAGCCAGGCCGAGAGTGAGCACGATCTGGTCGAGAACTGCCACGCCTCGACCGCGCTCTCCTACGCCGACGGCCTGGCCAAGGCGTACGCGCTGCGCGGCGAGCAGCGCAGCGTGGTGGCCGTGGTGGGTGACGGCGCGCTCACCGGCGGGATGTGCTGGGAGGCGCTGAACAACATCGCCACCGCCGGTAACCCGCTGGTCATCGTGGTCAACGACAACGGCCGGTCGTACGCGCCGACCATCGGCGGCCTGGCCGACCACCTCTCCTCGCTGCGCCTCAACCCCGGATACGAGAAGGTCCTCGACGCGGTGAAGGACGCCCTCGGCTCGACCCCGCTGGTGGGTCGCCCGATGTACGAGGTGCTGCACGCGGTCAAGAAGGGCATCAAGGACGCGGTCGCCCCGCAGGCGATGTTCGAGGACCTCGGCATCAAGTACGTCGGCCCGGTCGACGGGCACGACGTCCCCGCGCTCGAGTCGGCGCTGCGGGCCGCCAAGCACTTCGGTGGGCCGGTGATCGTGCACGCGGTCACCCGCAAGGGGTACGGCTACCGCCCGGCCGAGGAGGACGAGGCGGACTGCCTGCACAGCCCCGGCGCGTTCGACGTGGAGACCGGCAGGCTGCTGGCGGCGAAGTCGGTGAAGTGGACCCACGTCTTCCGGGACGAGCTGATCGCCATCGCCGACGAACGGCCCGACGTGGTGGCCATCACCGCCGCGATGGGCGAGCCGACCGGTGTCGCGGCGCTGGCCCGCAAGCACCCCGACCGGGTGTACGACGTGGGCATCGCCGAGCAGCACGCGGTGACCTCGGCCGCCGGCCTGGCGCTGGGCGGTCTGCACCCGGTGGTGGCCCTCTACGCGACCTTCCTGAACCGCGCCTTCGACCAGGTACTGATGGACGTGGCGCTGCACAACCTGCCGGTGACCTTCGTGCTGGACCGGGCCGGGGTGACCGGTCCGGACGGGCCCAGCCACTACGGCATCTGGGACATGTCCCTCCTCGGCGTCGTACCCGGACTGCGGGTGGCCGCTCCCCGGGACGCCGCGACGCTGCGTGAGGAACTGCGCGAGGCGGTGGCCGTGGACGACGGGCCGACCGTGTTGCGGTTCCCGACCGGTTCGGTCGCCGCCGATCTGCCCGCGGTACGTCGGATCGGCACCGCCGACCCGACCGGACCGGGCGGCACCGTGGACGTGCTGGCCGAGTCGGAGCGCACCGACGTGCTGCTGGTCGCGGTCGGTGCCTTCGGCCAGCTCGGCGTGGAGGTCGCCAACCGGGTCGCCGAGCAGGGCTACGGGGTGACGGTGGTCGACCCGCGCTGGGTGCGCCCGGTGCCCGCCGAACTGGTGGCCCTGGCCGCGCGGCACCGGTTGGTGGTGACCGTCGAGGACGGTGTCCGCGACGGTGGGGTCGGTGACGCGCTGGCCAAGGCGCTGCGCGACGCCGACGTACGGACCCCGCTGCGTGATCTCGGTGTGCCGGTGGCCTGGCACGAGTTCGGCACCCGCGCCCAGATCCTGACCGACCTGCGGCTGACCGCCCAGGACGTGGCCCGGGACATCACCGGCTGGGTGTCGCGGCTGGAGGAGCCACTCGAACCGGTGCGGCTGCCCAGCGAGGGCCGCCGGACCGCGAAGGGCCGGGCCGGACAGAACTGAGGCGCCGGCGTCCGCCCGCGCCCGTCGGGTGCGGGCGGGCCGGCGCGGGGCTTTTCAGGACGGGCCGGGGCCTCGTGGGGCGGTCGGGCCGTGGGCCCTGTGGGCGAGGCCGCCGCCGCTGCGGCGTCCGCCCTGCCTGTGGGCTCCGCCCTACTCGTGGACCGAGCGGTAGTACGTCTTGTCCGGGGTGGCCAGGCTGAACGTCGGATTTCCGGCCGGCTTCGCCACGATCACCAGGCCGGGCCGGTCGACCAGCCGGGGCAGTTCGATGGGCACCGAGAGCGAGTTGTCCGGTGCGGCCCGCCAGACCAGCACCACGTAGCCGGTGCCACCGACGGTGATCTCGTAGGTCTGCAGCGGGTTGAACCGGTCGGCGGGGGAGGCGACCGGCGCGCCGGACCGAGGGCGCAGGACCACCCCGGTCATCACGCCCGAATCGGTGCGCCAGCTCAACTGGTCCAGTTCGGCGGCCGGGGCGGGGCCTAGCGTCACGTCGCCGAGGGATCGGGTGGCGATCCGGTCTATCGGCCAGGACGCCGGAGCCGAGGTGGGCGCCTCCTGGCCGGCGATCCGCCGCTCGATGCTGCCGAACGGGCCGTCCCCGGTGCCGAGTGCGCAGGTGTCGAGGCCCTTCAGCGCGGTCCGGGCCGTGTTGGCGTCGTCGCCGACCAGCGGGTATTTCGGCGCGGACGTACCGGTGCCGAGATCGACCAGGCGGTCCGCCGGCTTCCCCTGGGGCAGCGAGTCGGTGGCCCGCAGCGCCGCCGACAGCCCGACCGGCGCGCAGGCCGGCACGTCCACCGGCCCGGTCAGGCCGTCGGCGACCGGCACCGGACGGCCGGACGGGCCGGTCAGCCGCTCGACCCGGGCCGAGGTGAGGTAGTGCCGGCCGCCGGGCAGCGGCACCGGCAGCACGTCGGAGTAGACCAGATAGCCGGGGTCGGGATACTCCACCGCCCGGTCGACGGTGAAGGCGTCACCACCGGGGGCGGTGAGCTGGAGCAGCCAGGAGGCGCCGTTGCCCGGCACGGTGGCGGCGACCAGGGCCAGCCGGATCCGGTCGGTCTCGCCCAGCCACAGGATCCCGGACGCCGGTGGGTAGGCCCGGTCACCGGCGGGGGAGCGCCAGTCCCGCACCGCGCGGCTGACCGCAGTGACGACCCGGGAGTCGCCCGTCAGACCACCACGGGCCGGCCACACCGGCAGGTCACCGTCCAGCGTGTCGAAACCCGCGCGCAGCACCATCGACGGCTGCGCCGGCGCGTCGCACCCCCCGGCCAGGAGCGCCAGCGCGAGCGCCGCCGCCGGCACGGCACGCCGCCCGACCTTCCCCACCCGCGGCCCCCGATCATCGACTCGCCAGAAGCCACATCGTACGCAATTCCCGACCGGCCCCCGTCGTCACCTCGCTAAGCTCGGTCCATGGTGGGTACCCGTCTTGCCGGCGGTCCCGGTGTCCGATCCGCCCGTGCCGTTCCGCACCGTGGTGCCGGATCTGTCCCGGTGTTCCGGTAGACTCCGCCGACTGTGACTCCAGCCGAGCCCCGCCTCGAAACCCCGCCGGACCCGGAGGAGACCGGGCCGGCGAGGCACGCGACGCGCCGCGCGGCCAACAACGGCGCGGCCAGCAACGGCGCGGTCCGACGGCGCGTGGACGATGGCGGTGACGCCGACGTACCCGCCGGGACCAACCCGGCCGAGGCGCCCGCTCAAACCGAGGTGTCCGCTGGAACAGAGGCGTCCGCTCGAACCGAGACGTCCGCTCAAACCGGTGTGGACGAGACCGGCGTGATCGACGGGACCGATCCGGCCGGTTCGCCCGGGGACCGGCCCGCGCCCCGATCGCGACGCTGGCCGAGCTGGCGGCGGGACCTCGCCGTGTTCGGCCTGTTCGTGCTGGTCGGGATCTGGGTCACCGGGGAGATCTGGCTGAACCCGGCCCGCCGGGTCGCGCCGCTGTACAGCAGCGACCCGGCGCAGGTGCAGTTCTTCCTCGCCCACTCGGTGCGGGTGGTGCTGCACGGTGACTTCCCGTTCTACACCGACCGGCTGAACTACCCCGACGGGGTCAACCTGATGGCGAACACCGCCATCCTCGGGCTCGGTATCCCGATGGTCCCGGTGACGCTGCTGTTCGGGCCGGCGGTGTCGTTCGTGGTGCTGGTGACGCTGGGCCTGGCCGGCACCGGCTACGCCTGGTACTACATCCTGTCCCGGCACGTCGTACGGGCGTCCCTGGCCGCCGTGGTGGGCGGCTGGTTCCTCGGCTTCTCCCCGGCGATGCTCTCGCACGCCAACTGGCACCCGAACATCATCAGCCAGTTCCTGCTGCCGTTCATCGTGTGGCGGGTGATCACGCTGACCCGGTCCCGCCGGCCGGTCCGGGACGGTCTCGTGCTCGCGGTGCTGGTGTCGTACCAGGCCTTCATCAACGAGGAAATCCTGCTGTTCACCGCGCTGGCCTGCCTGGTCTTCCTGCTGGCGATGCTGGTGCAGGAACCGGGCCGGTGGCGGGCCGCCTGGCGTCCGTTGGTCGTCGGGCTGGCGGTCTGTGGTGCGCTGAGCGCGGCCCTGCTGGCGTACCCGCTGCACATCCAGTTCGTGGGTCCGCAGGCGTACCACGGGCTCAGCGACACGGTGCAGAACTACGGCAACGACCTCGCGGCCTTCGTCAACCCCGGGTCGGCCACCCTCGGCGGCAACGAGCGGGGCAACGCCAACCTCGCCCCGAACTACTCGGAGGAGAACGCCTTCTTCGGCTGGGGCCTGATGCTGGTCGCCGTGGCCATCGTGATCTGGCTGCGCCGCGAGAAGATCGTGCGGGCCCTGGCCGCCACCGGTCTGATCTTCGCCGTGCTCTCACTCGGCGAGACCGTGTCGTACTGGCACAGGGGTTCGGTGTGGGGCCCCTGGGCCCTGCTGGTCCGGGCGCCGCTGCTGGACGCGGTGGTGCCGACCCGGTTCGGTCTGATCACGACCGTCGCCATCGGCGTACTGCTGGCGCTCGCGGTAGAGCGGGCCTGGACCCTGCCGGTCCCGGACCGTCGCCCGGTCCGTGCCGTGACCGCCACCGCGCTGGCCATCGCGCTGCTGCCCATCCTGCCGATCCCGCTGGTCGAGACCGCCCGGCCGGCGGTGCCGCGGTTCATCACCAGCGGTCAGTGGAAGCCGTACGTCGCGGGGAACCAGACCCTGGTGCCGATCCCGGTGACGGCCATGGGCCACACCAACGGGATGCGCTGGGCCGCGACCGCGAACCTGGGTTTCAAGATCCCGGGTGGGTACTTCCTGGCCCCCCGAAACGGCAACACCGGTGACCCGGGCCGGTTCGGCGGCCGGCCCAGCGGGATCGGTGAGATGCTCGACGACGTGGCCAGCACCGGTCGCAGCCTCCAGCCAGGCGAGGAGCAACGCCGGCGGGCGCTGGACGAGCTGCGCTACTGGCGGGCGGCGATCCTGGTGCTGCCGGTCGCCGAACACAACGCGGAGGCGCTGCGGGCGACGGTCGAGCAGCTCGTCGGCCCGGCCCGCCGACAGTCGGACGTGTGGGTGTGGGACGTGCGGACGCTGACCGCCCGAGGGGCCTGATGCCGGCGCCCGCCTCGGAGGGTTCTGTCGGAGCCGGTCCGGAGGGTTCCGCCGGGCCCGCCCTGGGGGGTTCCGCCGGGCCTGCCCTGGGGGGTTCCGCCGGGCCCGCCCTGGGGGGTTCCGCCGGGCCCGCCCACTCTGGGCGGTCAGGCTTGATCCCGTCGTGGGCGGGCCCGGCGGAACCCGGTGGACGGGGCGGCGCGCGTGGCCGACGGTGGTGGCCGCTCAGGGTGTGGCGGCGGGAGCTGCGGCGGCCTGGGATGTGGCGGCGGGGCGAGTGGTGGCGGCCCGGGGTGTGGCGGCGGGGCGAGTGGTGGCGGCGGCCGGCGGTCATCGACACGTACGTGGTTGCCGGCTATCTCGTGGCGGGATTCCTGGTGACCGTCCGGCTGTGGCGGCACCTCGACCGGATGCTGCTCGCCGACTACGACCAGATCCTGTTCGAGTGGATGCTGGCCCGCGCGGCGGAGGCGGTGCGGCACCTGGAGGACCCGTTCTACAGCACCGCTCTCAACGCCCCGGACGGGGTGAACCTGATGGCCAACACCTCGGTCCTCGGACTGGGCATCCCGTTGAGCCCGGTCACCTGGGAGTTCGGGCCGACCGTCACCCTGCGCCTGGCCATCCTGGGTTGCCTGGCCGGCACGGCCACCGCCTGGTACCTGCTGCTGTCCCGCCGGTTCGTCGAGTCCCGGGGGGCGGCGGCGGTGGGCGGCCTGTTCTGTGGGTTCGCTCCCGGGATGATCTCGCAGGCGACCTGCCACCTGCACATGATCTCCCAGTTCCTGGTGCCGGCGATCATCGTGCTGGTCTTCCCGGTGACGCCGGGTCGGACCGTCCGGCGTGGCCTGCTGCTCGGGCTGCTGGTGGCGTACCAGGTCTTCCTCGGCGAGGAGGTGCTGGTTCTCCTGGCGCTCGCCCTCGGTGTGTTCGCCCTGAGCCACCTTGCCGCTGATCCGGGCTCGCTGCGCCGGCTCGGCTCGCTGGCCGGCTCGCTGGTCGGCCGGCTCGCGGTGGCCACGCCGGTCGCGGCGGTGCTGCTGGCGTATCCGCTGTGGTTCCAGTTCCGTGGACCCGGTCACTACCGGGGGATGCCGTTCGACGTGCAGTCGTTCGTCCTCGACCTGAACTCGTACACGGCGATGTCCCGCCAGTCGCTCACCGGCAGTGAGACACTGCCTGGCCTGCTGTCGCCGAACATGTCCGAGGAGAGTTCGTTCTTCGGCCTCAGCCTGGTGGTCCTGGTCGCGGTCGTGGCGGTGTGGCTGTGGCGACGACCGCTGGTCCGATCTCTCACCGTCACCGCCCTGGTGTTCGCCGCGCTCTCCCTGGGCGCCGAGATCCGGGTGAAGTACCAGCACACGGGGGTTCCCGGCCCGTACCGGCTGGTGTCCCGGCTGCCCCTGGTCGACCTCGTCGTCCCGGCCCGGTTCGCGCTGATCTGCGTACCGATCGTGGCCATCCTGCTGGCCATCTCGCTGGATCGGGTGTCCCGGCTGCCCCGCCCGGCCGGGCTGCCGGTCCGGCTGCTCTGGTCGGGTGCCGTACTGGCCGTCCTGCTGCCGGTGGCACCGCTGCCGCTGCGGACCAAGCCGGCCTGGCCGGTGCCCGAGTTCGTGGCCAGCGGGCAGTGGCGCGAGTTCGTACCGGCGGGTCGCACCCTGGTGGCCGTCCCGCCGATCCGGGGCAGCGAGTCGACGAACGGGATGTACTGGTCGGCCCGCACCGGGCTGGCCTTCACCACGCCCGGCGGCTACTTCATCGGCCCGGAGAGCCCGACCGACCGCCAGGCCCGCTGGGGGGCGCCGGAACTGCCCACCGCGACGCTGCTGGACCGGGCCGCCGCGACCGGCCAGGCGCAGCCGGTCGGCGCCGAGCAGCGGACCCAGGCGGTTGCCGACCTGCGGCACTGGCGGGCCGCCGTGGTCGTGCAGGGTGGCCTGACCTACGGCAACGCCGTCAAGGCGACCCTCGACCAACTGCTCGGCCCGGGGCGGTCCATCTCCGGTGCCTGGGTCTGGGACGTCCGCCCGCTGACCGACTGACCGTACGTACCGGGGGCCTCGCGCGTTGGTCTACCGGTGGATCGGCTTCGGGGCTGTCCGTTGCCCATTACCCTCAGCGACGCACTCGCCCAGCCGAGCTAACAGTGGGTGACCGTGACCGGCCCGAAGGTCATCGACGAGACGGGCTCAGGGCACCAGCGGGCGGACGTCCCAGAGCCAGACGTCGTCCACCTGACGACCCGGTCCGAGCAGTTCGGTGGCCAGCGCCAGCAGCGCGTCGTGCCGTGGATGCGAGCCGAGCACCACGACCGAGGCGTGCCAGTAGCGCAGGTCCGTCAGCGCCTGCTGGCGCTGCTCCGGTCCCACCACGGGGACCGGCGCGCCGTCGGCGACCGAGTAGAACAACGCCGTGGTGGGCCGGGGCGCCACCCCGAAGATGCCCTCGTCGTTCGGTCCGGGCCCGATGAAGTACCCGCCGGGTACCGGGAACGCCTGCTCGGTGAGGGCGCTCCAGCGCAGCGTCGACAGGCCCTGCACGTTGTTCGGCAGCGGCAGCGGCACCAGGGTCCGGCCCGGCGGGACGTACGGACGCCAGCCGCCCGCGGTGATGAAGTGCGGTGGCGCTTCCACGGGCATCGCCGGCAGCGGTCGCGGGATGATCGGCAGCAGGGCCAGGGCGATCACCGCGTACCCCACCGGCCGCAGCCAGCCGGGCCGGCCGCCGCCCGTGACGCCCGGTTCCGCGCCGTTCGCCGGTTCCGCGTCGTCCCTCGGTTCCGCGTTGTCCGCCGGCCCGGAGTCGGCGGGCGCCGGTGCCTGCCGGGCCTGCGCGAGGGCGTCCCAGGCCAGCGCGAGCAGCACGCCGACCGCGGCCACCAGGATCAGGCTCAACCGGGTCGGCATCATCATCTCGACCAGCGGCAGGTCGTCGGAGATGTAGTGCCACAGCCCGGGTATCCCGGTGCCCCCGGCGTTCACCCGGATCTCCGGACCGAGGGAGGCCACCCCGAACACCACGATCAGCACGGTGGACACCCGGGCGGCGACCGAGCGCCGCCACAGCAGCACGATGGTGACCAGGGCCAGCAGCACCAGCGGCCAGCCCAGCCAGGTGTTCTGCTCGGTGACCCCGATGGTCTTCTCCACCGCGGGGCTGCCGGCCAGGGTGTCCCGGGAGTACGTGACGAAGGCGGCCAGGTCCTCGCCCCAACTGTGGAAGACCCCGCCCTGCAGCCCTCGGTAGGACTGCGGCCCGGCGAACTGGAACCAGATCGGGTAGGCCGCCAGCAGCAGGGTGAGCCCACCGCCCAGGCCGATAGCCAGGGCGAAGGGAACCACCCGGGCCCGCGCCTGCGCCGGGCGCAGCACCGCGTAGGCGGCGACCGCCACCACGCAGCCCAGCGAGGTGAGCAGCAGCATCTCCTCGTTGATGAAGATCTGGTACGTCACCAGCAGCCCGAGAACCAGCCCGTCGCGGCGCCACGGCCGGCCCGGGGCGCCGAGCCGGAAAACCTGCCCCACGATCAGCGGCAGCAGGTAGTTCGACGCGAAGTTGGGCTGTCCGTTCGCGTGGTGGATCACCCCGGGCGCGAAGCCCAGGAACGCGCCGCCGACGAACGCCGCGGCGCGTGAGCGGACCAGATCCCGGTGCAGCACCCAGTAGGCGGTGGCCGCCGTTGCGGCCAGGGCCAGACCCAGATACAGCGCGTACGACACCTGCGGACCGAAGATCATGGTTATCGGCGACATGGGCAGCGTGACACCCAGCAGCGAGGTGTTGGCCATCATGTTGACGCCGTCCGGCGCGTTCTGCCGGGCGGAGAACAGCGGGTTGCTCAGGTGGCGTACCGAGTAGGCGCCGTGCGCGAACAGCCACTCGAACCAGCTGTGGTCGGTGGGCAGGTGGGAGGAGATCCGGTGCTGCACGTCGGCCCAGTAGCCGGCGCAGACGAAGACGCCCAGCGCCGCGTACACCGCGAAGGCCAGCAGATCGGCGCGGGCGGGCAACCGGCGTCGCCGCGCGGGCCCGTCACCGCCGTCCTCGGCGGGTCCGGAGCCGGCGTCGGACGGGTTGGCTACGACCGGGACAGGCACGACGCGACATCGTACAGGCGGTACCGGACCGACCCGGCTCCCCTGCAAGGAAGGGCACCCTGTTATCGCTTTTTGTATAGGAAGGGCCCCTTCCTGACGCCCGTCGGTCGGCCGGCGGTTCTGCCGCTGGTCGTGGCGGTGGTTTGGCGCTCCCGGCTAGGTTGACAGCGGCGGATTCGGCGCAGGCAGGGAGGCCGCGGTGCGGGTACTGGTGGTCGAGGACGAGCGGGCCCTGGCGGACGCGATCGCCCGGGGCCTACGCCGGCGGGGGATGGCGGTGGACGTCGCGTACGACGGTGACGAGGGCCACGAGATGGCCTTCGTCACCCGGTACGACGTGGTGGTGCTGGACCGGGACCTGCCCGGCCGGCACGGCGACGAGATCTGTGCCGATCTGGTCGGTTCGGGCGCGCTGACCCGGGTGCTGATGCTGACCGCCAGCGGCACGGTGGCCGATCGGGTCGAAGGGCTGCAACTCGGCGCGGACGACTACCTGCCGAAGCCGTTCGCCTTCGACGAACTGGTCGCCCGGGTGCAGGCGCTGGGTCGCCGGGCGACGCCGGCCGCCCCACCGGTGCTCGCGGTGGCGGACCTGGTGGTCGACCCCGCCAAGCGCCTGGCGACCCGGGCCGGGATTCCGGTCGAACTCACCCGCAAGGAGTTCGGCGTGCTGGAGGAACTCCTCAAGGCCCGGGGCGGGGTGGTCTCGACCGAGGAGCTGCTGGAGCGGGTCTGGGACGCCAACGCCGACCCGTTCACCACCACCGTCCGGGTGACGGTGATGACCCTTCGCAAGAAGCTCGGTGACCCGCCGCTGATCGACACCGTGGTCGGCGCCGGCTACCGGGTGCCCGAGGCCGTCGTGACGCCCGGCCCGCCGCCCGCCGCCCCCGTGCCGAATGGGGCGGGATCCGCCGGGTCCGGGCTGAAGGGGGGCCCGGCATGACCGTGTACCCGTCCATCCGCCGGCCCCGGTTACGTCCAACGCTCCGGCTCCGGCTCACCCTGCTCAACGGCGTACTGCTGGTCGGGGTCGGGGTGATCCTGCTGGTGCTGGCCTGGGTGTTGCTGTCCGACGCGCTGCGGCCGGCGGACCTGTTGCGGCCCGGCACGACCGTGGTGCTACGGGACGGCCGGGAGTTGAACGCGGCCCAGTGGCAGCGGTTGGCCACCGCCGCGGCGAGCCGGGAACTGCTCGCCAAGGGGCTGGTGGCACTGCTGGCGGTGAGCGTGGTCGGGGTGGCCGGGGCGTACGCGGTGGCCGGCCGCACGCTGCGGCCGTTGCGCCAGGTCACCCTCACCGCCCGGCGGCTCGGCGAGGCGACGCTCGACCAGCGGATCCGGTACTCGGGCGCGGACGACGAGGTGGCCGAGCTGGCGGCCACCTTCGACGCGATGCTGGACCGGATCGCCGGAGCGTTCGAGGCGCAGAAGCGGTTCGTGGCCAACGCCTCGCACGAACTGCGTACGCCGCTGGCGGTGATGCGTACCGAGATCGACGTGACGATGGCCGACGACGAGGCGGACGTGGCCGAGTACCGCCGGATGGCGACGGTGGTGCGGGACGCCTCCGAACGGGCCAACGGCCTGGTCGACGCGCTGCTCGTGCTGGCCCGCAGCGAGGCCCAGGCCGGCCGGCGGCTGGGCCGGAAGGTGCCGACGGACCTGGCCGCCGGCGCCGGGGCCGCGCTGTCGGCGATGCGCCGGGAGACCGAACGGCTCTCGCTGGACGTGCGGGCCTCGCTGGCGCCGGCCCTCGTGGTCGGTGACCCGGGGCTGCTGGAACGGCTGGCCGGCAACCTCGTCGAGAACGCGGTCCGGTACAACCACGGGCACGGGCGGCTGTGGATCCGGACCGGCTCCGACGCCGAGCGGGCCTGGCTGGTTGTCGGGAACACCGGGTTCGAGGTGGACCAGTCGGACGTTCCCGGGCTCTTCGAACCGTTCCGCCGGGGTGGCCGGGAACGGACCGGCGCCCGAGGGTCGGGGCTGGGTCTGTCGATCGTGCGGGCCGTCTGCGAGGCCCACGGTGGCACGGTGAACGCCACGGCGCACTCCGGGGGCGGCCTGGAGGTCACGGTGACGCTGCCGGCCGCCGACGCCACCCCGGTCGCCAGCGGGTCGGCCGTGGTCGGGTCCGGCCCGGTGGCGGCGACCTCGGCGGCACCGGGTACGACGGGCGTGGCCGGCGAGGCGTCCGGCTGACCGCTGAAATACCGGTTGCCGGGACGGCGGACGCGTGCGAGGCTCACGCTTCGTCAGCCCGAGCGTCGGGAGGGAGGTGCGGTCATGTCCAGTTCGACATCCACCGCGCCCCGCCACGACCGCTGACCCACGATTCGCGGGGCGCCTCCGACTCCACAGTGGAGGAAATTGTCATGACCTCGCGCATCGAGAACGTCGTCATCGACTGCGCCGACACGTACGCCCTGGCCGGGTTCTGGGCGCAGGTGCTCGGCTATCCCCGGCACCCGGACGACTTCCCGGGTGACCCGGAGGCGATGCTCGTTCCGCCGGACGGCGTCGGTCCGGTCGTCTTCTTTCAGGCGGTGCCGGAACGCAAGACGGTGAAGAACCGGCTGCACTTCTGCCTCCAGCCCATGGACCGGAACCGGGACGGTGAGGTTGAGCGGCTGCTCGGCCTCGGCGCCAGCCTGGTCGAGGACCGACGCCGGTCGAACGGTACGGGCTGGACCGTGCTCGCCGACCCCGAAGGCAACGAGTTCTGCGTGCTGCGCAGCGCCACCGAGCGGGGTGCCCCGGCCGCGAACGGCTGACCGGGCAACCCGGTTGACCGGGCAACGCGAAGGGGTGCCGGGCTCGTGCCCGGCACCCCTTTCCCGTGGTACGCGTCATTCCCTGGTACGCGCCGTCCGGGAACTCGTCCTGAACCGGTAGCCGACCGGCGCGCGCACCGGACAGCCCGGCGGTTCCGTCGTGCGGACCGCCGGGCCGAGACTCAGGAGCGCTGCTCGATCTGGCCGCGCATGTCGACGAACTCCGCCTCCACGTCCTTGGCCTTCTTGAAGTACATCCCGATCAGCCCGATGCTGCCCGCGTCAGCCCACACGCACACCCCGATCGCCACACCGGAGGCGTCGGCGTCGCCGCACTTCACCACGCCACCGAGCGGACCCGGGTCGATGGTGTGCACATCGTTGATCTTCGGCCCGGCGCCGCCGAACTCCCGGATCGCGTCATCGACCTGCTTGGTCTGATCGGTCACCCGGCCGGAGGCCGCGGTCACCATCACCAGGTTCCGCTTGGCGATGCTGCCGTAGAACTGGCCGACCGTGCTGGTGGCGTCCGGCACGTCGTCCTTCATCCCGGACTTCATCTGGTCGCCCAGCTCCTGCACCCGGGGCTCGGTGGACTTGGCCCGCCCGCCGAGCTGGTCCGGTGCCACCACCCGGGTGTTGACGGCGGTCACCACGTCGCCGACGTCGTCCTTGACGGCGAAGTAGACCGCCGTGCCGGCACCGCCACAAAGGACCACCAGCACCACGAGCACGATCAGGACGATCTTGCCGGCCTTGGACTTCTTCGGGGCAGCGGCACCCGGCATCTCGCCGTACGGCTGGCCGGGCTGGCCGCCGTACGGCTGGCCGGGCTGGCCGCCGTAGGGCTGCTGACCGGCACCGTACGGGTCGCCAGGCTGACCGCCGTACTGCGGCTGGTCGGGTTGACCGCCGTACTGCGGCTGGTCGGGTTGACCGCCGTACTGCGGCTGGCTGGGCTGGCTTCCGTAGGGATTGCCGGGCTGACCGCCGTACTGTGGCTGGCTGGACTGGCCGCCGTAGGGCTGCTGGCCGGGCTGGCCACCGTACTGTGGCTGGTTGCCGTAGGGCTGCTGAGGCTGGCCGCCGTACTGCTGACCGGACTGGCCACCGCCGTACGACTGACCCTGATACGGCGCTCCGGAGGTGTGGGACGGCCCGCCGTCGGGATTACCCGATGTGGGATGGACGGGCGGCTGAGACATGATGACTACTCTCCACGATGGGTGATTGACCGAGCGATCATAGTGAGCAGGCACAAGGCGCGTGGTCCCGCTGCGGCCTGTTGGTTTCGGTGTGGCAAGGATCTCCCAGCCGCCGGCTCCCGAACCGCTCCAGGATGTTAGGAAGGGCCCCTTCCTATACAAAAAGCGATAAGAAGGGGCCCTTCCTTTCAGGTCAGTCGCGGAGGCTGGCCGCCCCGAGGGGTAGGAAGCGGGTGCCGGTGACCCGCTCGGACGTACCGGTGCGGTCCAGGTACGGGGTGACGCCGCCGAGGTGGAACGGCCATCCGGCGCCGAGGATCAGGCACAGGTCGATGTCCTGCGGCTCGGCCACCACGCCCTCGTCGAGCATCAGCCGGACCTCCTGGGCGAGCGCGTCGAGGGCCCGTTGGCGGACCTGCTCGGCGGTCAGCGGCTGGTCACCGACCTCCAGCAGCGCGGCCACCTCGGGGTTGATCTCGTCGTCCACCACGATCGGCCTGCCCGACTCGGCGATCCGGCGCAGGTTGTCGCTGACCGCGAACCGGTCCGGGAACGCCGCGTGCAGCGTGCCACCGACGTGGTGCGCCACCGCCGGCCCGACGAGCTGGAGCAGCGCCAGCGGGCGCATCGGCAGGCCCAGCGGGTCCAGCGCGCCGTTCGCCACCTCCAGTGGGGTGCCCGCGTCCACCGCCGCGAAGATCTCGCCGAGGAACCGGGTGAGCAGCCGGTTCACCACGAACGCCGGCGCGTCCTTCACCAGCACGCTGGACTTCTTGAGCTGCCTGCCGACCGCGAACGCGGTGGCCAACGTGGCGTCGTCGGTCCGCTCGCCACGCACGATCTCCAGCAGTGGCAGCACGGCGACCGGGTTGAAGAAGTGGAAACCGACCACCCGCTCCGGGTGCTCCAGATCGGCCGCCATCTCGGTGATCGACAGCGACGAGGTGTTGGTGGCCAGCACCGCCTCGGGAGAGACGATCTTCTCCAGTTCCGCCCAGACCTGCTTCTTGACGCCGAGGTCCTCGAAGACGGCCTCGATGACGAAATCAGCGTCCCCGAAAACCGACTTGTCGACCGAGCCGGAGACCAGGCCGTACAGCTTGGCGGCCGTACCCTTGTCCATCCGGCCCTTGCTGACGGCCTTCTCGATCTCGGTGTGTACGTACCCGACGCCCTTGTCCACCCGGGCCTGGTCCAGGTCGGTCAGCACCACCGGCACCTGGAGCCGTCGGGCGAACAGCAGGGCGAGCTGGCTGGCCATCAGGCCGGCGCCCACGATGCCGACCTTGGTGACCTCCCGGGCCAGGCCCTTGTCCGGGGCACCGGCCGGGCGCTTGGCCCGCCGCTGCACCACGTCGAACGCGTACAGGCCGCTGCGCAGTTCCTCGCTGAACACCAGGTCGGCCAGGGCCTCGTCCTCGGCGGCGGTGCCGGCCGCGAAGTCGGCGTCCTTGGCCGTCTCCAGCAGGTCCAGCGCCCGGTACGCGGCCGGGACGGCGCCGTGCAGCCGCTGGTCGAGGGTCTGCCGGGCGAAGTAGAGCACCCCGGCCCACATGTCCCGGTCGACCTCGGGCCGGGTCACCGTGACCTCGCCCCGGACGACTCCGGCGGCCCACTCCAGGGAGCGCTCCAGGAAGTCCGCGGGTTCCAACAGCACGTCCGCGATGCCCATCTCGGCGGCCTGCTTCGGCTTGAGCATCCGGTTCTGCATCAGCGGGTTCTGGATGACCACCTGGGTGGCGGCCGGGATGCCGATCAGGTTGGGCAGCAGTTGCGTACCGCCCCAGCCGGGGACCAGGCCGAGCGACACCTCGGGCAGCGCCAGTGCCGCCGCCCCACCGGAGAGCGTCCGGTAGTGGCAGTGCAGCGCCAGCTCAAGGCCGCCGCCCATGGCCGCGCCGTTGACGAACGCGAAGGTGGGCACCGCGCTGTCCCGCAACCGGGCGAAGACCCGGTGGCCGAGCTGCCCGACCGCCAGCGCCGCCGCCCGGTCGGGCAGCAGCGGCAGGCCGGTGATGTCGGCGCCGACGCAGAAGATGTAGGGCTTACCGGTGACCGCGACGAACGCCGGGTCCGCCGCGAGCGCCTCGGTGATCGCCTCGTCCAGGCTGGCCAGGCCGGCCGGGCCGAAGGTGTTCGGCTTCGTGTGGTCCAGCCCGTTGTCCAGGGTGATCAGTGCGGCCGGCCGGTCCAGCCCCGGTACGTCCACCCGGCGCAGCAGCGCCCTGGTGACCACCTCGTTGGGGTTCTGCGGAGTCGTCACTTGTCGGCACCTTCCCAGTTCGGGTTCTCCCAGATGACCGTGCCGCCCATGCCGATGCCGATGCACATGGCGGTGAACCCGTACCGGACCTCGGGGTGCTCGGCGAACTGCCGGGCCAGCTGGGTCATCAACCGGATCCCGGAGGAGGCCAGCGGGTGGCCCACGGCGATCGCGCCGCCCCACGGGTTGACCCGGGGGTCGTCGTCGGCGATGCCGAAGTGGTCGAGGAAGGCCAGCACCTGCACGGCGAACGCCTCGTTCAACTCGAACAGGCCGATGTCGTCGATGGTCAGGCCGGCGATCCGCAGTGCCTTCTCGGTGGAGGGGATCGGGCCGACGCCCATCACCTCCGGTTCGACCCCGACGTAGCCGTACGAGACGAGCCGCATGGCGACCGGTAGGCCCAGCTCGCGGGCGGTCTCCTCGGCGGCCAGCAGGCCCGCGGTGGCGCCGTCGTTGAGTCCGGCGGCGTTGCCCGCGGTCACCCGGCCGTGCGGGCGGAACGGGGTCTTGAGGGTGGCGAGCTTCTCCAGCGACGTGTCCCGGGGGGCCTCGTCCACGGTCGCGAGGCCCCAGCCGGTCTCCGGGTCCCGGACCGCGACCGGCACCAGGTCGTCCTGGAGCTTGCCGTTGGCGTACGCCTTGGCGGTCTTCTGCTGGCTGGCCAGCGCGAACGCGTCGGAGCGCTGCCGGGTGACGTGCGGGACCCGGTCGTGCAGGTTCTCCGCGGTGGCGCCCATGACCAGCGCGGACGGGTCGACAAGCTTCTCGGCCAGGATGCGCGGGTTCGGGTCGACGCCCTCGCCCATCGGGTGCCGGCCCATGTGCTCGACGCCGCCGGCGATGGCGATGTCGTACGCGCCCATCGCGATGCCGCCGGCCACCGTGGTGACCGCGGTCATGGCGCCCGCGCACATCCGGTCGATCGCGAAGCCGGGAACCGTTTTGGGCAGCCCGGCCAGCAGCGCGGCGGTCCGGCCGATGGTGAGGCCCTGGTCGCCGATCTGCGTGGTGGCGGCGATGGCGACCTCCTCGACCCGCTCCGGCGGCAGCTGCGGGTTGCGCCGCAGCAGTTCGCGGATGCAGCGGATCACCAGGTCGTCGGCGCGGGTGTTGGCGTACATGCCACCCGCCTTGCCGAAGGGGGTGCGGACGCCGTCGACGAAGACGACATCCCGGACTTCACGGGGCACTTTTGAGCCTCCCTCTCGACCACGATCCGGCCGGCGCCCGATGGGCGGCGGCCGACCGGATGAGGATCGCCGGCACGGACAACACCTCGGATGCTACTCGTCGGTAACTAGTCGTGGTGGACGGTGTCTCTGTGGTCCAGGCCACAGACGATATGATTAGTCCCAATTGTGCCTATCGCCCCCTCCGACGGGCCAGTCGTCGAGTCGGGAGATGGTGTGAAGGTCCTGATCGCCGGGGGCGCCGGCTTCATCGGCAGCACCATCGCCTCCGCCTGCCTGGACGACGGCCTGGCCACGGTGATCCTGGACAACCTGAGCACCGGCCGGTCGGAGTTCGTCCGGAACCGGGTCTTCTACCACGGCGACATCGCGGACGGCCGGTTGCTGGACCGGATCTTCGCCGACCACGCCGACATCGCGGCCGTGGTCCACGCCGCCGCGCTCGTCGCCGTGCCCGAATCGGTGGAACAGCCGCTGCGGTACTACCGGGAGAACGTGGCCAAGTCGATCGACTTCCTCGGACACCTGTTACGCAACGGCTGCGAACGTCTGCTGTTCAGCTCGTCGGCGGCGATCTACGCGCCCGGTCCGGAGCTGACCGTCGACGAGGCGTCCCCGCTCGGCCCGGCCAGCCCGTACGCCCGGACCAAGGCCATGCTGGAGGCGATCATCGCGGACACCGCCGCGGCCACCCCGCTGCGGGCGCTGTCGCTGCGCTACTTCAACCCGATCGGCGCCGATCCGCGGTTACGTACCGGACTGGCCGCCCGTGAGCCCAGCCACGCGCTCGGCCGGCTGATCAGCGCCTGGTCCACCGGCGCCGAGTTCCTGATCACCGGGGTGGACTGGCCGACCCGGGACGGCACCGGGATCCGGGACTACATCCACGTGTGGGATCTGGCCCGCGCGCACGTCCGCGCCCTGCTGCGCTTCGACGAGCTGCTACCGGCCGCCGGTGGCGACGGCGCGGCCCTGTTGCGCCTCGACGACCTCCCACCGGCCGCAGCGACGGACGGCGTGGCCCTGTTGCGCCTCGACGGCCTCCCGCCGGCCGCAGGGACCGACGGCGTGGCCCTGCGAGGTGACGCCCGGCCGCCGGGCGCCACACTGGCGATCAACATCGGGACCGGCGCCGGCACCACGGTGCGCGAGCTGGTCGCCGCCTTCAACGCGGTGGTCGACCGACCCGCACGGGTACGAGAAACCGGCCGGCGCCCAGGTGACCAGGCCGGCTGCCACACCCGTACCGATCGAGCGGCCGTCCTGCTGGACTGGCGGCCCGAGTTGGGCCTGACCGATGGCATCCGGGACGCGCTGCGCTGGGCGGCGATCCGCGACGAGGTCCTCACCCACCCGGAAGGCGGGGTGCCGGTCCACGCCGAACGGGTCCAACCCGTTCGCCCCTGACCCGGCGCACATCCGAGACCGCGACATCCGACCGGGCGGGCCTGAGCGAGATCGCGACCGCGGACCGGACGGGTCCGAGCGATGTCGATCTCGCGGGTGCGACCGGTCAGGCCTGGTCGGCGGTGGCGTCGGTCGGCCGGTCCGGCACGGGCAGCGCCCCGGCCAGTCCGTCGGCGATCAGGCCCACCTGCCACTCCCGGGCGCCGAACCCGCGCAGCGTCTCGGCCACGCTGTCGGAGCCGCAGTCCTCGGGCGGGGTCCAGGCCAGCCGGCGGATCGAGTCGGGACTGATCAGGTTCTCCGGGGGGAGGTTGTGCTCGGCGGCGATCCTGGTCACCACCGCCCGACACCGGGCCAGCCGGGCGGCGGCCACCGGATCCCGTTCGGCCCAGCGGTGCGGCGGCGGCGGACCCTCCACGACCGGAGTCACCGGCAGCGCGTCATCGGGCAACTGCCGCGCCTCGGCCAGCGCCTCCAGCCAGACCCGGGCGAGCCGGCGTACCGAACGGCCGCCGAACCCGGGCAGCGTCAACAGGGTCCGCTCGTCCTGCGGATCCAACTCGGCCGCCGCGATGATGGCCGCGTCCGGCAGCACCCGGCCGGGCGCCGAGTCCCGGCGGACCGCGATGGCGTCCCGGGCGTACCACAGTGAGCGCACCCGGGACTGGGCCCGCGCACCGCGCACCCGGTGGATGCCGGACGTCCGGCGCCACGGGTCGGGGCGCTGGCGCGGCGGCCGGGCTCCGCTGGCGACGAGCGTCGCGAACTCCTCGGCCGCCCACTTCTCCTTGCCCTGCCGCTCCAGCTCGACGGCGAGCGCGTCGCGCAGTTCGACGAGCATCTCCACGTCGAGCGCGGCGTAGGTCAACCAGGACTCCGGCAGGGGCCGGGTGGACCAGTCGGCCGCCGAGTGGTGCTTCTCCAGGGTGTAACCGAGCAACTGCTCGGTGAGGGCGGCCAGGCCGACCCGCTCGAAGCCGGCGAGCCGGGCGGCCAGCTCGGTGTCGAACAGCCGCCGGGGCCGCAGCCCCAGCTCGGCCAGGCAGGCGAGGTCCTGGCTGGCGGCGTGCAGCACCCACTCGGCCGTCCCGATCACCGCGTCGAGGCTGCTCAGGTCGGCCAGCGGCAGCGGATCGATCAGCGCGGTGCCGGCACCGGCCCGGCGGAGCTGGACCAGATAGGCCCGCTGGCTGTAGCGGTAGCCGGAGGCGCGTTCGGCGTCGATCGCCACCGGTCCGGTGCCGGCGGCGAACCGGGCGACGACCTCGGCGAGGCCGTCGGGCGTGGCGATGGGCTGCGGGGTGCCCTCGCGAGGGATGAGTAGCGGCACGGGCCCAGCGGTCGCCGATTCGGGGCTCACCGTGGGTTCCGACGCGGGCGCCGGCGTGGGGTACGGCTCGTCCCCCGCTCGGCGTTGCGCGGCCCGACGGCGCAGGGGTGGTTCGTCGGTCACCTGACAACCCTAGTCGGCCCGGCGGCGAACGCTCACGCAGCCGTACCGGCGCGTCGCCGTACACCTGTCCGGTTGGCTCCCCGATCGACCCTCATGGCTTCTCCCGCCCGTTTGTCGGGCTGTGCGAAGCTGATTCTGAACGCCAATGCGGGGGAGGACATTCGGTGTCGGTGGATCGTGACTTCGACGGGTGGCACGCCGCGCCGCCGCCGTGGAACTCTCCCGGTGCGCCACCGCCGGCCGTCGATCCGCGGTTTGGCCAACCGGTCGTTGATCCCCGCGCCGGCCAGCCGGGGCTCGTGTACCCCGGGCCATCGGGCGAGTCGTACTCCGGACCGCCGGCCGCGCGCCCGCCCGCCGCGCCGATCGGGCCCGGTTGGCCGGCTGCCGCGCCGGCGGCGCCCGTCGGACCGGTTCGCCGGTCCCGGCTGGGTGTGGTGCTGGTCGCGCTCGTCGGGCTGCTCGTGGTGACGTCCGCGGTTCAGGCGGTGCAGTTGCACCGGCTCGGCGGCCGGCTCGACGGTGCCGAGCGGCGGCTGGCGGCGCGGGACGACGCCGACGCACGCCGGATGGCCGACCTGGAGGGCCGCACCGGAGCGTTGGAGAAGCAGGCGGGCGCGGCCTTCAACCCGGAGGCGGTGGCCAGCCAGGTGCTGCCCAGCGTGTTCCGGGTACGGGCCGGCGACTTCACCGGGACGGCCTTCGTCATCGGGAAGCCGGTGACGGGCGGAGGCAGCCAGCTGCTCACGAATTTCCACGTCGTCGAGGCCGTCTGGCAGGCCGGTGGTCGCCGGGTCGATCTCGAACGCACCGACCAGCGGTTCCCGGCCACGATCGTCCGGGTCGACCGGAAGAACGACCTGGCCCAGCTCCGCACCACCGGCTCCTTCACCGGGCTGGTCCCGGCCGGCGAGGCGCCCCGACCCGGACAGCAGGTGGTGGTCGTGGGCGCGCCGCTGGGACTGACCGACACGGTGACCACCGGGGTGGTCAGCGCCACCCGCAAAGCCGACGCGAACGGCGGCCCGATGATCCAGTTCGACGCGCCCATCAACCCCGGCAACTCCGGCGGACCGGTGATCAACGGTGCGAAGCAGGTCGTGGGCATCGCCACCGCCAAGGCGCGGGACGCCGAGGGAATCGGGCTGGCAATCCCGATCAAGGTCGCCTGCTCCGGATTCGCCAACTGCTGACCGGCCCGGAAGCACCACGTCCGGCAATCCATCTCATGGAGAACTGATGTCCTACCCACCCCACCACTCGGACGAACCGACCCGCTACCAGCCGGCGCCGGACGAGTCCGGCTCCGCCGAGCCCACCGAACGGTTGGCCGCCGCCGGCCACCCGCCGCAGCAGCCCGCCGCCGGCTCTCCGGCCCCGCCCACCGCCGCCGGTCACCCGCCGCAGCCCACCGCGGGCTACCCGCCGCCGCAGCCCACCGCGGGCTACCCGCCGCAGCGGGCGACCGAGCCTCCCACCTGGCCCGCGTTCACCGCGCAGTCCGGCCCTACGGGTGCGCCGACCCCGGGCGCCAACCCGGGCGGGGGCTATCCACCGCCGTCCGGTCCGCCGTACCCGGTCTCCGGCCCGGGTCAGGCGCCCACGCCGGGCGGGGCCTACCCGCCGCCGTCCGGCCCGCCGTACCCCGTCTCCGGGCCGGGTCAGCCGTACCCGGTCTCCGGGCCGGGTCAGCCGTACCCGGTCTCCGGGCCTGGATTGCCGTACGGGCCGGCGGCCCCGCGAGCCCGACGGGACCCGCGGTTGCTGGCGCTGGTCCTGGCGGTCGTGGCGCTGTTCCTGTTCGGCGGTGTGATGTCCGGGTTGTTCGCCATGCGTTCGAGCGAGCTGTCGAAGTCCGAGCGGGCGGTGGCCGACCGCAACGCGACGGTGGCCGACCGGGACCGGGAGATCGAGGGGCTCAAGGCGGAGTTGCAGTCGACAAACGACCGGCTGAAGGCGATCGAGCAGGACCTGTCGGGCACCCGCAACGACCGCGACGAGCAGCAGCGGCAGAAGCAGGTCATCGGCAAGTGCCTCGACCTGCTGGCCGACGTCTTCGCGGCCCGGACGAAGACCGCGTTCGACAAGGCGATCAAGGCGGCCGAGAAGCCCTGCGACGAAGCCGACAGGTACGTCGACTGAGCCAGGAAGTGTGGCCCGCTCGCTCAGACGGCGCCGGCCGGTCGTCGCGTGGCCGACTCGGTCAGACGGCGCCGGCCGGTCGTCGCGTGGCCGATTCGGTCAGGCGGCGCCGGCCGGTCGTCGCTCGGGCAGCGCGCTGACCCCCGGCGGCGGCAGGCCGGCCGTGGAGGCCAGTAACGCACACCAGGCCAGCAGGTGTGCGGAGAAGTCCTGACTCACCGGCGTCCAGGAGGCACGCAGCTCCACGTCGCCGGCCGCCGGTGGTCCGGCGAGATCCCCGAACCGGGTGGAGACGGTCTGCGTCACCGTGCCGCCCAGCGCCCGGTAGCTCGCTCCGTGCGCCTCCAGTGCGTCGGTCAGCCAGGTCCAGCCGACCCCTGGCAGCAGCGGGTCGGCCGCGAGATCCATCTCCAGCTCGGCCGTGACGTACGTGACCAGCCGCAGAGTGCCCTGCCACGCCTCGTGCCCGGCCGGATCGTGCAGCAGGATCAGCCGGCCGGTGGCGACCTCCTCGGTGTCGCGGACCACCACGGCGCTCAGCGCGAACGCGTACGGGGCCAGCCGCTGCGGCGCGCCGACCTCCTCGATCCGGATCTCCGACCGGGGTGCCACCGCGCGGAGCCCCGCCACCGCGCGGGTGAAGAGCTCGGGGAGCACGGTCGGGGCGGCCATGTCCGCAGCCTATGCCGATCCCGGGCGGCCGGACCCCCGGCGCGCCGGGGGACGGCTCCGGGTGGTCCGGCCGGTCACAAAAGCGGGCGGTGCCGACCGGTGGTCCCGTCCCACGTGGCACCATGACGCCGATGAGCACGACGACCGCGGGCAGCGCTGCCCACCATGGAGGAACCGGCGAAGCGCCGGTCGCTGCCGGTGCCACCGCTCCGGGCCGGGCTGCCGTGACCGGCCAGGCCGGTTCGACCGGCCGGCCGGAATCCGCGCTGGTCCGGGCCGCCCGGGGTGAACCGGTGCCGCACACCCCGGTCTGGTTCATGCGCCAGGCGGGCCGCTCGCTGCCGGAATACCGGAAGATCCGGGCCGGCATGCCGATGCTGGAATCCTGCCGGCGACCGGAACTGGTGACGGAGATCACCCTGCAACCGGTCCGCCGGCACGGAGTGGACGCGGCGATCCTGTACAGCGACATCGTGGTGCCGGTGGCGGCGGCCGGGGTCGATCTGGACATCGTGCCCGGCACCGGTCCGGTGGTGGCCGAGCCGATCCGGACCACGGCCGACGTCGAGCGGCTGCGCCCGATCGGGCTGGACGACGTGGCGTACGTGGACGAGGCCGTCCGGTTGCTGGTCGCCGAGCTGGGCGAGACCCCGCTGATCGGGTTCGCCGGCGCGCCCTTCACGCTGGCCAGCTATCTGATCGAGGGCGGTCCGTCCCGTACGCACGCCCGGACCAAGGCGCTGATGTACGGCGCGCCGGAGACCTGGCACGCGCTCTGCACCCGGCTCGCCGAGATCACCGGTGAGTTCCTGCGGATCCAGGCCGCCGCCGGGGTGTCCGCCGTGCAGCTCTTCGACTCCTGGGCGGGCGCGCTCTCCGAGGCTGACTACCGGCGCTTCGTCCTGCCGCACTCGCGGGCCGTGCTCGAACGGCTCGCCGACGCGGGTATCCCGCGGATCCACTTCGGGGTCGGCACGGCCGAGCTGCTGGGCGCGATGGCGGAGGCCGGGGCCGACGTGGTCGGCGTGGACTGGCGAACCCCGCTGGACGCCGCGACCGTCCGGATCGGACCGGACAAGGCCGTACAGGGCAACCTCGACCCGTGCCTGTTGTTCGCGCCGTGGCCGGTGATCGAGACCGAGGTCCGTCGGGTCCTGGTCGAGGGCCGGGCCGCGCCCGGACACATCTTCAACCTCGGGCACGGGGTGCTACCGGAGACCGACCCGGACGTGTTGACCCGGGTGGTCGAGCTGGTACACACCGCGTCCGCGCGCTGACATGCGGTCCGGGCGGCGGATCGCCGTGGTCGGTGGCGGCATCACCGGGCTGGCCGCCGCGGTCCGGTTGCGCGACCGCGCACCCGCCGGCACCGAGATCACCGTGTACGAGCAGTCCGGCGCGCTCGGCGGCAAACTGGCCACCGGCAGCATCGCGGGCTCGATGGTGGAGCTGGGCGCCGAGTCGTTCCTGCTGCGCGACCCCACCGGTGCCGACTCGGGCGCGGTGGAGCTGGCCCAGCGGCTCGGCCTGGGCGCCGACCTGGTCAACCCGACCACCGGCAGGGCGGCCCTGGCCATCGCCGGTGGGCTGCGCCCGGTGCCCGGTGGCACGCTGGTGGGCGTACCCGGGGATCTGGCGGCGGTGGCCACCGTGGCCCAGCCGGCCGCGGACGCCGACCGGGACGCCGGCCGGCCGTTGCTGGGGCCGGACGAGGACGTCGCGGTCGGCGCGCTGGTCCGGCGGCGGCTCGGCGACCAGGTGGTGGACCGGCTGGTCGACCCGATGCTCGGCGGTGTCTACGCGGGCCGGGCCGACCGGCTTTCGCTGGCCGCCACCATGCCGGCGCTGGCCCGGACCGCGCGTACCGAACACACCCTGGCCGGCGCGGTCCGGGCCGCGCAGGCCGCCGCCCCACGCCGGCCCGGCGCGCCGGTCTTCGCCACCGTCGCCGGCGGGCTCGGCCGGCTGGTCGCGGCGGCGGCCTCGGCCAGCGGCGCGACGGTACGGCTCGGCAGCACCGTGCGCGAGTTGAGCCGTACCCCAGACGGGTGGCGGCTGGTGCTCGGTCCCGTCCCGGAGCCCGAGGTGGTGGAGGCCGACGCGGTCCTGCTCGCCCTGCCGGCCCGGCCGGCGGCCCGGTTGCTCGCCGGGGTGGACCGGGCGGTCGCCGACCGGGTGGGCCGACTCGACTACGCGAACGTCGCCCTGGTCACCCTGGCCCTGCCGGTGCCGGAACTGCCCGCGCTGTCCGGGTTCCTGGTGCCGGCCGAGGCGGGCACCCTGGTGAAGGCCGCCACCTTCGTCACGACCAAGTGGGGGCACCTGGCCCGGCCGGACGGCATCGCGCTGGTCCGGGCGTCGCTGGGCCGGTACGGCGAGCAGGACCGGTTGCACCGGCCGGACGACGAGCTGGTCGCCATCGCCCACCGGGAGCTCGGCGAGCTGCTCGGCACGCCGTTGCCGACGCCGGTGGACAGCGACGTGCGGCGCTGGGGCGGCGCGCTGCCGCAGTACCCGCCCGGGCACCTCGTCGAGGTGGCCGCGGCCCGCTCCGCCCTGCGCGCCGCACACCCCACCCTGGCGCTGGTCGGCGCCGGCTACGACGGCGTCGGCATCCCGGCGTGCGTCCGGTCCGGCGAGACGGGCGCCGAAGAGATCATCAAGGCCCTGGAGGAGTCGTCATGAGCGAGGAGCCGTCATGAGCGAGGAAACCACCACCGGCACCGCCGGGCAGACCAACGCGGCCCGGCTGCGCGAGCTGAACGACACCATCCGGTACACGATGTGGTCGGTGTTCCGGGTGGCCAACCCGCTGCCGGCGCTGCGCGACGGGCTCAGCGGCGAGGTGGAGTCGCTGTTCGAGGAGCTGGCCGGCAAGGACGTGACGGTACGCGGGACGTACGACGTCTCCGGGCTGCGGGCCGACGCCGACCTGATGATCTGGTGGCACGCCTCGTCCAGCGACTCGCTCCAGGAGGCGTACGGGCGGCTGCGGCGCACCCAGCTCGGCCGCCACCTGACCCCGGTCTGGTCGCAGCTGGCGCTGCACCGGCCGGCCGAGTTCAACAAGAGTCACATCCCGGCGTTCCTGGCCGGCGAGGAGGCTCGGGCGTACCTGTGCGTCTATCCGTTCGTCCGCTCCTACGAGTGGTACCTGCTGCCGGACACCGAACGTCGGGAGATGCTGGCCGAGCACGGTCGGCTGGCCCGTGGCTATCCGGACGTCCGGGCCAACACGGTGGCCTCGTTCGCCCTCGGCGACTACGAGTGGATGCTCGCCTTCGAGGCCGACGAGCTGCACCGGATCGTGGACCTGATGCGCGACCTGCGGGCCTCCCGGGCCCGCCGGCACGTACGCGAGGAGGTCCCGTTCTACACCGGGCGGCGCCGCTCGGTCGCCGAACTGGTCAACTCGCTGCCGTAGCGGGCCTGCCCGCGCCGGCTCGCCCCGTCGGCTCATCCGGCTCGCCCCGTCGCCCCGTCTGGTCCGGGTGGGTCCGGCTTCTGCCGCCCGCTGGGCTCCGGTGCCGGCTGGCCTCCTGTGTCCCCTGGCCCTGTGTCCGCTGGCCCTCTGCTATCCCCTGGCCCCCTGTGTCCGCTGGCCCCTCCCCGCGGTCCGCGTCGATCCCTACCGTCGATCATGACGAGCCGGTCCGCCGTCACCCGTCCCGCCGGCCACCACCGGCGGGTACGCGGGCGGCGGCGGACCGGAACCGCGGCGCGAGTGGGAGGGATCGCCCGATGGACCAACCGGCCTCGACCGTGCCCCTGCGACAGCTGGGCCGCTGCCTGCGGCGGCTGCGGGACCGGCGCAACCTGTCGATGCGGACGGTGAGCGAGGCCGTCGGCTGTTCCCGGCAGAAACTCTGGCGGCTCGAACGCGGGACCGGTCCGGTCCGCCCGACGGACATCCGGTTGCTCTGCGCGTTCTACCAGGCACCGGCCGAACTGGCCGGCCCGCTGCTGGAACTGGCCCGCCAGGCACCCGGGCGGGGCTGGTGGCAGGCCGACGACGAGGCCCTGCCCGACTGGCTCGACCCGTACGCGCCGATGGAGGCCGAGGCCGTCCGGGTGCGCTGTTACGCGGCGGAGCTGGTGCCGTCCCTGCTGCGCACCACCGGGTACGCGGCTGAGGTGCTCCGGATCGAGCGGCCGGACTGGTCCCCGCAGCGTCGCAGTCATCGGATCGAACGGACCCGGCGACGGCAGCGGATCCTCGGTACCGCGCACCCGCACCAGACCCGGCGCGGCCCTGTCCGGCGCGGGGAGCGGCCCACCAGCCTGGAGTTCGTGCTCGCCGAACCCGTCTTGCGGCGGCGGGTGGCCGACGCCCGCGCGATGGCGACCCAACTGGTACGCCTCATCGAGCTGGCGGACCTGCCAGCGGTACGACTGCGGGTGCTGCCGCTGGCTGCCGGGCCGCATCCGGCCGCGTCCGGTGGCAGCTTCACGCTGCTGGACTTCGTCGACCCGGGCCGTGAGCCCAGCGTGGTGCGCCGGGAGGGACCGACGGGGGCGCTCTACCTGGACCGACCGGCCGAGGTGGCCCGGCACGAGGCGATCTGGGCCCGGCTGATCGGGCTGTCGCTGTCGGAGCTTGAGTCGGCGGCCTTCATCGCCTCGTTCCTGCCGGACGGCTGAGCGGTGCCCGGCACGCCGGTGTTCCTGCCGGGCGGCTGAGCGGTGCCCGGCACGCCGGTCGGCCGGGCGGCTGAGCGGTGCCCGGCACGCCGATCGGCCGGGATACCCGGTTGCGCCCGTCGGTACGGTTCGAGGATGACCCTCGATCGGGACCGGGTGCTGCGCACCTTCCTCGCCGATGGCCGGTTGATCAGCATGCCGGCCAAGGCAGCGAAGCGCCGGATGGTGCTGGAACAGATCGTCGCCGAGTTCGAGCCGGGGATCCGCTACACCGAATCCGAGGTGAACCTCAAGCTGCGGGCGGTCTACGAGACCGACTGGGTGGCCCTGCGGCGGTACCTGATCGACGAGCGGCTGATGGCTCGCGAGGACGGGTGGTACTGGCGGATCGGCGGCTACGTCGAGGTGTGAGCCGGGCGGCGCATGGGCTCAGCCGGGCGGCGCATGGGCACGTGCGGGATGCCGTCCTCGACGTACTCAGCGCCGCTGACCGTGAAGCCGTAGTGGGCGTAGAAGTCGACCAGGTGGGACTGCGCGGACAGCACGCAGGACCGGTCACCGACCAGCTCCAGCGCAGCGGTCAGCAGCCGTCCGGCCAGCCCGGTGCCCCGGGACCGGCGGGCCACCGCGACCCGCCCGATCCGGTGCGTGCCGTCGGGCTCGACAAGCGTCCGCAGGTACGCCACCGGCCCGGTGCTCCCGGGATCGCCGTCGTGCTCACCGGCCTGGGCCAGCCACAGGTGCCGGGTGCCGGGTTCGAGATCCCGTCCGTCCAGCTCCGGGTAGGGGCACTCCTGCTCCACCACGAACACGTCCACCCGGAGCCGAAGCAGCTCGTACAGGGTTGCGGCGTCGAGGTCGGCGAACGCGGCGACACGCGGCTCGAACGGCATCCCGCGATGGTAGACGCCACCCTGAGGACTGAGATCTTGGAATCCCGCTGCCCCCGGAGGGGGAACGGGATTCCAAGATCTTCCGTGCGGGTGAGGGATCAGGCGGGGTGGGCGCCTACGGTGTCCCTGATCTCCGCGGCCCGGTCGGTCTCGACCGCCCGCGCGCAGTGGGCGCAGCAGAAGAACCGGCCGCTGACCTCGACACCATGGCCGACGATCTTCAACTCGCAGTGCTCGCACACCGGAGCCAGCTTGTGGATCGCGCACTCGAACGAGTCGAAGGTGTGTACGTCTCCGCTGACCGTGCGGACCTCGAGCGCCATCCAGTAGTCGTTTCCGCAGACTTCGCAGGTCGCCATGGTTTCAGAACCCCCCTGATTCGGACATATACCTCAGGGTGCTCGTGTCAGTCCGGATCGGCAACCAGAACGCCGAAACGCGCGGAAGGGACGCCGGCCAGCGTCAGCCGGCGTTCCCCGCGGGTTCCAGCCGCATCGACACGGAGTTGATGCAGTACCGGGCGTTGGTCGGGGTGTAGCCCTCGCCGTCGAACCGGTGACCCAGGTGCGAGTCGCAGTTGGCGCACCGGACCTCGGTCCGGACCATCCCGAGCGACCTGTCCTCCACGTAGCGGATCGCACCCGGCAGCGCCTTGTCGAAGCTGGGCCAACCGCAGTGGGAGTCGAACTTGGTGTCGCTGGCGAACAGTTCGGCGCCACAGGCCCGGCAGTGGTACATCCCGGGCGTCTTCGTCTCGACGTACTCGCCGGTCCACGGGGCCTCCGTGCCGGCCTGGCGCAGGACCCGGAACTCCTCAGGGGAGAGCCGGACCCGCCACTCGTCCTCGCTGTGCGGTAGTTCGTTCTCGTTCAAAGCCACGAACCAAGGGTACGGCGGCGCTGGTCCGCGCCGGTGGCCTATCGTTCTACGACATGGCCGGCAACGGAAAGGCGAAGCCCGTCGAGGTCGAGGTGGCGGGGCAGACCGTACGGCTGAGCAGCCCGGACCGGGTGATGTTTCCGGACCGGGGGTTCACCAAGAAGGACGTCTTCGACTACTACCTGTCGGTGGGGGACGGCATCCTGCGGGCCCTGCGGGATCGCCCCACCACCCTGCAACGCTTTCCCGCCGGCCTCGGTGGCGAGACGTTCTTCCAGAAACGGGTGCCCACCCGGGGCGTACCGCCGTGGCTGCGGACCGCGGAGATCACCTTTCCCAGCGGTCGTACCGCCGACGAGCTCTGCCCGGCGGACCTCGCGCATGTGGCCTGGGCCGCCCAGATGGGCACCGTGGTGTTCCATCCCTGGCCGGTCCGGCTGGGGGAGCCCGACCGGCCGGACGAGCTGCGCGTCGACCTCGACCCGCAGCCGGGCACCGACTTCGGCCACGCGGTGGAGGCCGCCGGTGAGCTGCGGGCGCTGCTGGACGAACTGGGCGTGGCCGGGTGGCCCAAGACCTCCGGCGGCCGGGGCGTACACGTCTATCTGCGGATCGAACCGCGCTGGACCTTCGTGCAGGCCCGCCGGGCGGTGATCGCGCTGGCCCGCGAGTTGGAGCGGCGCCGGCCGGACCTGGTCACCACCTCGTGGTGGAAGGAGGAACGCGGGGAACGGGTGTTCGTGGACTACAACCAGATGGCCCGCGACCGGACGATCGCCTGCGCGTACTCACTGCGGGCCAACGCCCGCGCCACCGTCTCCACCCCGCTGACCTGGGACGAGCTGACCGAGGTGGAACCGGACGACTTCGACCTGGGTACGGTGCCGCAGCGGATCGCCGGATCGGGTGACCCGCACGCCGGGATCGACGACGCGCCCTGGGACCTGACCCCGCTGCTGGACTGGGCGGACCGCGACGAACGGGACGGCTCCGGTGACCTGCCCTATCCGCCCGACCACCCGAAGATGCCCGGCGAGCCGAAGCGGGTCCAACCGTCCAAGGACCGCGACCGGAAGGCCGGCTGACCCGGGCCCGCGCCGGCGCCCGTCAGAGGGTGAGTTTCATGCCCTCGTGGCTGGCCACGAAGCCGAGCCGGAGATAGAACCGGTGCGCGTCCGCGCGCGACTTGTCGGTGGTCAACTGAACCAGTGCGCAACCCCGCTCGCGGGCCCGGTCGACGGCCCAGGCCATCATCTGCTCGCCGATGCGCTGTCCCCGCCGGTCGGAGCGAACCCGGACCGCCTCGACCAGCATCCGCTCCGCGCCGTGCCGGGCCAGCCCCGGAATGAAGGTGAGCTGCATGCAGGCCACCACGGTGCCGTCGTCGTCACCGACGATCTGGCGGTTGCGCGGGTCGGCGTCGATCGCCGCGAACGCCCGTTCGTACGCCTCGTCCACCACCGGATGATCGCGGTTGCGCCCGATGACGTCGTCGACCAGCAGGTCGATGATGGCGGGCAGGTCCGCGCGGACGGCCTCACGGAAGATCACCGGAACAGGTTACCGTCCGCTACTTCGGTGGACAGCGCTGGCCGACCGGCGGCAGCGCGAGATCGAGCAGATATCCGTCGACCGCCCTGGTGACGCAGGTGGTCTGCGGGTAGGCGGTGTGGCCCTCGCCCTCCCAGGTGAGGACCCGGCCGACGCCGAGCATGTCGGCCAGCCGTTGGGTCTGCTCGTACGGGGTGGCCGGGTCGCCGGTCGTGCCCACCACGAGGATCGGTGCGGCACCGTTCGCCCGGCCCGTCGGGTAGGGGTCCGCCGCCACCGGCCACTCGGCGCAGCTGAGCAGCCCGGTCGCCAGCGGCGCCCCGAACAGCGGGTACTTCGCCCGCCACCGCGACTGGAGGGTGCGAGCCTGCTCCGCGGTGGGCCGCTGGGCCTGGTCGGCGCAGTTCACCGCCAGGTTGGCGTCGAACTGGTTGGAGTAGTGACCGCTGGCGTCCCGGTCGGCGTAGAGGTCGGCGAGCCGGAAGACCGCGCTCGGGTTGCCGCCGGCCAGCTGGTCGATGGCGGTGGCCAGTTCCTCCCAGCCCGACTCGCTGTACAGCGACGACACGATGGCGTAGAAGACCCAGCCGGGAGTCGCCTCCCGCCCGCCGCTGCCGGTTACCGGGGACACCCGGGCCTTGGCGAGCGCCTCGGTCACCGCGGCACGGGCGTCGGGGGCGATCGGACACTTCCCGGGGGTTGCCGCGCACCAGTCCGCGAAGTCGTTGAACGCCTTCTCGAAGCCCTTCGCCTGGCTCTCCGAGCCGGTGATCGTGTCCTGCTTCGGGTCCACCGCGCCGTCCAGCACCATGGCCCGGACGTTCGTCGGGAAGAGCTGGGCGTAGGTGGCGCCCAGCAGGGTGCCGTACGAGTACCCGAGGTAGGTCAGCTGCCGATCGCCCACGGCGGTGCGTACCGCGTCGATGTCCCGGGCGGCCTGCTCGGTGGAGTAGAGCCGTAGCTGGTCGCCGTACCTGGCCGCACAGCCGGCGGAGATCCGCTTGGCGAGCGTCACCAGTTCGTTGAACTGGCCCGGGGTCTCCGGGTCCGGCTCGGCGCCGAAGTTCGCATCCAGGTCGGCGTCCGAGATGCACTTGACCGGACTCGACCGCTTGACTCCGCGAGGGTCGAAACCCACGATGTCGAACCGTCGGGTCACCTCGTCGGGCAGCCCACCGAAGGCCGGCCCGTACGACAGGTAGATGGCGGTGTCGACGCCGGATCCGCCGGGTCCGCCCGGGTTGATCACGAGCGAGCCGATCCGGCCGCTCTGCCGGGTGGACCGGGCCCGGATCAGCGCGATCTCGAAGGTCCCGGCCGAGCCCGCGCCTCCCGGGCTGACCGAGGGCCCGGGGCCGCCCTTCGCCGGCCACTGCCGGGGTACGGCGATGGTCGCGCAGTCGTACCGCATGTTGGCCGGCGGATTGCGGTTGGTCAGCTCCCGTGGCATGTCCGGGCACGGCTTCCAGTTCGCGGCGCCGGCCGGTTGCGGGGCCGCCGCGGAGTGGCCGTCGGTGGTGTTCGGCGCGAAGGGTGGCAGCGTGCAACCACCCACCAGCAGAACGCCGACGACAGCGCCGACCAGGGCGGGCAGACGCCGACGCTGGTTGGTCGATCTGACGCCGGTTCGCAGGGTGCGGGCCACGAACATCCTTCCCCGTGATCTTCCGGGTCCAGGCTACGCCCCCGTGCCTGCCGGTCCACCGCGAGTACACCCATCGGCGACCGAGCAGCGCTGGCCTCCTGGCGGTCTGGTGTGGGTCCTTGGTGAGGCCGTCCTCGCACCGGCCTGGCTGGTGGTGGGGTGCGGCCGGTCGTGGGTGGTGGTCCGGGTCCTGGTGGTGACGTTCCGGGTGGTGGGAGTTTCGGGTGTGGGGATGCTGCTGGCCGGGCCCCGGGTGGGGGTCCGGCCAGCAGCGTGGTGGTGTGGGTGTGGGGTTGGTTGGGGTGGGTCAGCTGTTCCAGTGGTGGGTGACCAGGTCGGTGGCCTGGGTTTCCCATTGGGCGTAGGCGTCGGGGTAGGCCGAGACCTGAACCTTCTGGGCGGCGTCGGTCAGGGG